>JAUQWR010000705.1 GCA_030835065.1 Candidatus Kapaibacterium sp. | reverse complement strand
CGGCGCGCGCATCTTTAACGCGGCAGTAGCGCTGAAGGTGCCAGTCAGCGAACTCACGCGCCATGCCGATAGCGTAACATTCTGCCTGAGCAAAGGCTTGAGCGCGCCTATTGGCTCGGTGATCTGCGGCAGCAAGCAGTTCATCCAGTTAGCGCGCCGTCGGCGCAAGGTGGTTGGCGGAGGTATGCGTCAAGCTGGTATTATTGCTTCTGCAGGTCTCTTTGCTATCAAAAATAATTTAGAAAAATTAGCTTATGACCACAATAATGCAAAAACTTTTGCAAAAGATCTCAACGATATGGACGAAATTTTTGTAGATTTAAATTCAGTTCATACAAATATGGTTAGATTTAGATTAGAAGATAATTTAAATGCAAATGAGTTTGTTACTTTATGCAAGAAGAATGGTTTATTGATAGGTGCTTTAGAAAAAAATTGGATAAGAGCAGTATTTCATCTGCAAATATCGGCAAATGATACATCTAAAGCATTGGAAATTATTAAGTTTACGATCAAACAAATGAAGGCTGATTGATGACAGAAAAGATTAAAGAAGAACTTAAAAAATATAGTTTTAAAACAAATGGAATTGTAAGATTTTCTGAAGTTGATTCTTTCAACGTTGTTCATAATATTAAATATCTCTATTGGCTTGAAAATGCTCGTATAGATTATTTTCGTCATATTGGCATTGAAATGCATAATCATACCATTATTAAAGATTTTCCTGTAATGGTTGTTCGCAACGAGATCGATTATTTCAATCCGGCTCGTTTTAGTGATGAATATAATATTTTGAGTAGAATTTCAAGAGTTGGGAATTCTTCTTTTACTTTCCAAAATTTGATTTTCCTTAAGTCAGGCTTATTACTGGCTAAAGCAAGCTCGGTATTAGTTTATCTGAATGAATCTAATTTGCCCGAAAGAATCCCTGATAACTATCGAAAACTAATTTCAGATTTTGAAGGTGATAATGTAGAAATCATTACCGATTAATTATTCATTTTTTGAGATTTAAATGATAAAAATTGAAGATTGGGAATACTCAAAACTAATTGCTCAATGTGTTTTTCCTCGCTTGGATATTGATAGATATCTTGAGGAAATCAAATATAAAAATAATATTATTGAGCTGATTAAGTTAGGAGTAGGCGGATTTTGTGTTTTTAAAGGAAATACAGAATCTGTTAATCGAGTATTGAATGAATTACAGAATTATGCTGAAATTCCTCTTTTGAATTGTGCAGATTTTGAATTTGGACTACCTATGAGGCTCGAAGATGGAACATCTTTCCCGCATGCTATGGCTTTAGGAAAAACCTTTGATGTTGAGTTAACTAAAAGAATTGCTGAAGCTATTGCAGAAGAATCCATTGCAATAGGAATCAATTGGGTATTAGCTCCAGTATGCGATATTAATAATAATCCGGATAATCCTGTTATTAATATTCGGGCTTTTGCCGATAATCCTTTGCAAGTGTCTGAACATATAAGTGCATTTATTTCAGGCTTGAATTCAAAAAAAGTTCTTTCTTCTGCAAAACACTTTCCCGGACATGGCAATTCAAGTATTGATTCTCACTTGAACCTACCAATGATTTCAATTTCGAAAAAAGAATTCGAAGAGTTTGAATTGATTCCATTCAAAAATGCTATCCAATCAAATGTTTCGTCAATTATGCTCGGGCATTTATTATACTCCGAACTCGATAAAGATCTGCCTGCTTCATTATCTACCAAAATTGTTTCTTATATTAGAAATGAATTGAATTATAATGGACTTTTATTAACTGATGCTTTAGATATGAAGGGATTAGAACAATTTGCTGATTCCAATCTAATTGCAACAGTATTAAAAGCTGGAATTGATATTGCTTTAATGCCGGATAATCCTCTTGAAACATTGAATAATGCAATTGAAATATTGAAAAACAATTCTGAATTGAAGCAAAATATTATCGAATCAGTCAAAAGAATTTATAACAAAAAAAGATGGTGCGGAATTATTCCATTTTTTGTTAATCAATCTAAATCACAAAAAGCGTTTATCGAACATCAAAATTTAGCATTGAAGGCTGCATATTATTCAATTAATATTTTAAATGATAAAAATGTACCTATCAATTCAGTGAATAATTTTACTGCATTTGGCATTATTCAAAAAGATGAAGATTTACAATCTGCTTCGAGATTTTTCACTCTTTTGGCTCAAGCAACCGAAGCAAATTGCGACTATGCTTATATTGATTTAAACATTAGTGATGAAAATATAGAAGATTATTTATCAAATTTAGAAGATACCGAACTAGTTATTTTTGCTTGTTTCTTCAAAGGAAGAGGTATGCAGACAAGTTTTGATAAATTTGAAAGATTGAAGGAAATAATCAATAAACTAAGAAATGACAAACCATCAATTACAATTTTGATGGGCAATCCTTATTTAGACAAAGCAATCGAATCAGACAATATCATATATTCATATTCTGATTCATTTGCATCCTTAGCCGCAGTAGTAATGAAATTAACTGATAGACATTTACCCGAAGAGATGAATATATGAAAAAAGTAATATCAGTGGTGGGTGCTAGACCGAATTTTATGAAAGTTGCTCCTATTCATAGAGCATTTCAAAAATATTCTGATTCAATCGAGCATCTTATTGTGCATACAGGCCAGCATTATGACCAAAAAATGTCTGATGCTTTTTTTAACGATTTAGAAATGCCACACCCAAATTATTTTTTGGGAGTTGGTTCAGGAACACATGCCGAACAAACTGCTAAAGTGATGATCGAATTCGAAAAAATTTGTTTCGAAGTTAAACCAGATTTTGTGATAGTAGTAGGTGATGTCAATTCGACTCTAGCTTGTGCTTTGGTGTCTGCCAAATTAGGAATCAAATTTGCTCATATCGAAGCAGGATTAAGAAGCTACGATAGGGAAATGCCTGAAGAAATCAACCGAATTGTTACAGATTCTATTGCTGACTATTGCTTTGTTACAGAACAAAGTGGATATGATAATCTTATAGGCGATGGCTACGACCCCAAAAAGATTTATTTCTGTGGCAATACTATGATTGATTCACTCCATTTTGCTCTACCCAGAGCAAATCAATCAAAAATTCATAATTTACTTTCTTTAGAAAAAAACGAGTATATTTTGGTTACTCTTCACAGACCATCAAATGTTGATAGTAAAGACCAATTGTCCGCGCTTCTTGATATATTGGCAGATGTAACAAAATTTAAAAAAGTAGTATTTCCAATACATCCACGTACAATGAAGAATATTGAAAATTTTGGATTAAGAGAGAAGTTGGAATCTAACGAAAAGTTTTTATTGATAGATCCATTAGGATATATCGACTTTTTAGCACTAATGAAGGATGCCAACTTGATTTTGACGGATTCGGGTGGAATACAAGAAGAAACAACTGTATTGAATATACCATGTATTACTCTAAGAACAAGTACCGAAAGACCTGTAACTTGCGAATTGGGGTCAAATTTATTGATAAATCCTAATCCAAATGAAATTAAAGAATCTTTAGATTTACATTTCAAAAATCCAAAATATACAAAGCAAATTCCACCATATTGGGATGGAAAAACAGCTGAAAGAATTACTGAAATAATTAACAACTTATTATTAAATTTGTAGAATGTTTAAAAAATGATTAATAGTATGAAAAAGCATATCGGATTATTTATTATTAGTTTGTTGATGGGCATTTCTCCTGCATTTGCACAATTAAAGGGTGGTTCGGATGTGGAACCTGAAGACTTTTTAGAAAAACAAATGCAAAAATCATCATCCCTCCAAGATCTTATTAAAACGCAAGATATGCCAGTAGGTGATATTATAAATTCAGAATATTATTTTATAGGACCTGGTGATATTATTTCAATAATAGCTCTACCTATTATTAATATGGAATACCCAGTAAAAGTAAGCCCTGATAATACAATAATAATACCCAGAATTGGAAAACTTGATTTAAATGGAATGAATTTAAAAAAAGTTCAAGATACAGTTAGTAAATTATTTTTAAAACGCAATTCAAATGCATTAGTTTCTGTTAGTTTGGCACAAGCAAGATTATGCTTAGTCAACGTCAAAGGAAATGTGCTAAATCCAGGTACTTTTACATTGCCTGCTAGTTATCGTGTGTCTTCTGCAATTAGATTTTGCAATCAATTAAAATCAAATGCAAATTTTAATCCAAACGAAATGGAAATGTATATGAAACTATTCGAAAATATTCGCGAAAGTGAAAAACTATCGAATAGTAGTGGTAATTCTGCATTGTCTTCCTATTCTTCGAGAAATGTAGTATTGCTTAGAAAAGATGGAAGTTCTATGAGTGTCGATATCGAAAAATCGATTGCTTATAATAATCCATTAGAAGATCCATTCGTTAAGGAAGGGGATGAAATTTATGTACCTCACGAAAAATTCGATTATCCAAAAATTTCAATTTCTGGTGCTGTACTAAGACCTATAACTGTTCCTTTCAAAAAAGGTGATAAATTATCTCTTCTTTTAAAATTTGGCAGAGGTTTTACTACTAATGCTGATGTAAATAATATTTACCTTTTTATGCCTGGTAGAGATTCAAAAATTAAAGTTGAATTAGATGATTCTTTGAGATTAATTGGTGCAGACTATGATCTTATTCCCGGAAGCTCTGTTATTGTCGGTGAATCATTTACTGCTGTAGCAGGCGAGCAAGGTGTAGTATCAATCGTTGGTCATGTTGCTCTACCCGGAAATTATATTATTGAAAAAAATAATACAAAATTAAAGGAAATCATTGATAATGCTGGTGGATTTACTCCAAAAGCTTATCTTCCTCTTGCTTATATTATCAGAAGAACTGAAAATATGAACAGATTGATTGATCCTCATAAAGAACAATGGGAAAAATTTCAATATAGTGATTTGACTTTAGAAGATACTATTAGATACGCTATGGATATGAAACTTAGAAAATCAATGGTTTCCTGCGATTTTCAAAAGCTTTTTGATAATAAAGATGACTCATACAATGTAGTTCTTCAAGACGGTGATGTTATTTTTGTACCTGAAAATCCTCGTAGGGTTTTTGTTTATGGTCAGGTGAATAACCCCGGATTTGTCGATTTCAAACCAGATCAGTCTATGAAATGGTATATTAATAAAGCTGGTGGTTTTGCTAGCGGTGCTGCCGAAGATAGAGCAAGGATTATTAGAGGTAATAATAAAGTATGGCTTAAAGATGATGAAAATATAGTCGTCTATGCTGGTGATGAAATTTATGTTCCTAGACCTCCAGATGTTCCTGCTACTCTTCAAGCTCAGAAATATGGTGTGTTAGCTTCAATTATCGGTGCTGTTACTGGCGTTGTTTCTGTTCTATTTACGATTTATTGGAATACACAAAAAAAATAATTCATGAAAAAAATCAGCTTATATATAATTTGTATTTTGAT
>JAUQWR010000704.1 GCA_030835065.1 Candidatus Kapaibacterium sp. | reverse complement strand
GATTCATAAACAAATCCTGTTTCTATCTGTATAAATCCTTTAGGTATAATATTAGCAGATTCAGACTGATCCGGACGATCTGCAGATATTGGTTCGATACTTGCAATAAGCTGATTAGCAAAACACATAAAAACCAGTACTAATACCTTTTTCATATATATCCTTTCTTGAATTAAATCGGCAGAGTAAAAATAAATTTAGCCCCTTCGCCTAATATGCTTTCAACCCAAATATTACCATTATGTTTATCAACAAATTCCTTGCATAAAATCAATCCCAATCCCGAGCCCTTTTCTTGATTAGTACCAGGCGAGCTTATATTTTCTCCAATCTTAAATAGCTTTTCAATTTTTTCCTGACTAAGTCCTACCCCTGTATCTTCTACAATTACTTTTACATAATCAGATTTTTTTTCGGTACTAACAGATATCTTTCCTTGATTAGGTGTAAATTTGATGGCATTTGAAACCAAATTACGAATAATTGTTTTAATCATATTAGGATCAGCAAGAATCGAAAAATCTTCTGGCACATTATTGATTAAACTTATTTTTTTGCTTTCGGCAACACCACGCAACAAATAATATGTTTCTTCAATACAATCATTTAATTTTATTTTTGATGGAATAAATTCTATTTTACCGCTTTGCGAACGCGACCATACGAGTAAATTCCCTAACAACTGAAACAAATTATCCGCCGATTCGCTTACTAAATCTATAAATTCAATTCTATCTTTTTCCTCTAATTCATTATAAGAATCTGCTAAAATTTTTGATAAATTTTTCAAATTGCTCAATGGATTTATTAAATCATGGGCAATAATAGAAAAGAATTTATCTTTGGTATCATTCAATTCCTTTAATTTTCTTTCTGATTCTATCAGAATTTTTTCTGCTTTTATTTTTTCGGTATTATCATTTGCTACATATAATACTGAATTATCAGACATATATGAAATGCGAGCCTGAAACCAATATTCGACACCCTTAATCATTAAAGGATAATTGATAACTACCATTTTTTTTGTTTCAAAACATTCATTTATGGCATCCATAAAGAACTTAGCTTTTTCTTCATCAAATACTTCTATTAAACTTTTGCCAATTAAGTCTTTTTTAGGGAGAAACAATAAAGTGTCGTTAGTTGGTGCAATTTTAATATACTCGCCTTTACGGTTAAACTCGATAATTATATCCTGCATCGATCCAAATAATGCTTTTAATTCTCTTTCATTAGATCTTATAATAAAATATGCTCTTGCCAGAAGCCATATTAATATACTAATAATAACAGACAAAGCATAGAGAACTATATAAAGATTATCAGATGTTTCTATATAACTAGACCAACCATTCTTTGGAGCTGAAGCGAAAACCCAAGATCCAGTAGGCAAGTTAATATCAATTTGTACAGGACTTTTTTTGAAAACGCTAGAGTCGCCCCAAAACACCTTTCCAAACATTCCACTACCGTCTTCACCCTGCAAAGCATAAATAAAATTCTCATCTTCTACTACAACGTTTGCTTCAGCGAATAATTCATCTCTAAGAATAACAATATCGGTTACTCCCCAAAATCTGTCTGGCTGCTTTAATGAATCAAAGAAAATTGGTGTATAGCTAATAAATGCTATTCCACCTTCGACTAACTCTACAGGCCCGGCAACAAATGTTTTTTGTGTAACAATCGATTTTTCTACCATGTCCTTTCTTTTTGGATGAGCCATTAAATTGAGTCCTAATGCAGCTTCATGACCTTCTAGTGGATATATTGCATTAAGTATGCAATCTTTGGATAAAGACATGGTATTAATTACTGAATCATTCTGGCAAAATTTGGAAGCTAATTTGTAGAAATTATCGTTGCTGATATTTGTATTTAAACCAACATATGCTGCTACACTTTTGGTATAATAAATTCTTGAATATAGTGATTTTTCGAGCTGAGACTTCTTTGATATCAACACCTCGATCTGCTTATTCCTTAAATCTCTCTCTTTGAGAGAATCTCTATATTTTGAGTAATAATCAATACTAAAGATAATGACTAAGAATGCGATTAAAGCAATAACCACAGGTTGTATCCGATTTTTCTTCTTTATCCACTGCATCAGTTCATTTTCCTAATGTTTTATATTCGAAAATGCAAAATTAGTAAAGAAGACGTTTAATATTACATTATCAATAAAATATTTTTTTCAATTTATAAATATCTTTTGATAAGTTCAATCAAATCAATACCTTTAATTGGTTTGGCAATATAATTATCAAATCCCATCTCAACAATACGATTACTTTCATTATTTAAAGCATATGCTGTCTGAGCAATTATTGGCATATCTGGGTATCTGAGTTTAATCAATTTCAAAGCATCATAACCATTCATTACAGGCATTTTAATATCCATTAAAACCAAATCTATACTTTCAATTTTTTCTAATAATTCTACTGCTTTTGCTCCATTGGATGCTTCAATAACGTCTATTCCATATTTAGACAAATATCTGGATAAATATTCAAGATTTAGAATCTCATCCTCAACTACAAGAATTCTTTTGCCTACTAATTCTTTGATTTCTTCTTTGTTTAGTTCGCTATTTATTAGTACTTTGTTTTGATTATTTGTTTCTTGTGGAAGATTAAAATAAAATATTGTACCTGAATTTTCTTCTGATTCTACCCATATTTTTCCTCCCATTAATTCTACTAACCCTTTGGCTATTGCCAAACCCAATCCTGCTCCTTCATATGCTCTGGAAATGGAAGATTCGGCTTGCACAAATTTATCAAATATCGATTCGTATTTTTCTGCTGGTATGCCTACACCAGTATCTTTGACATAAAACATAACACCAAGCTCATCAAACTCTGCCCCATATCTGATTTCGCCTTCGTTAGTAAATTTTATTGCATTACTCATTAATATATTGAATATCTCGAATATTTTTGATTCATCAGCAAATAAATATGCCTCATATAGATTAATATTCGAAGAATATAAGATATTTATATTTTTTTCTGCTGCATAAGGTTGAAATTTGTCAAATAAATCTGCAAATAGAGATTTGATGCAAAAATGATGATTATTGATATTTACAATTCCTGTTTGAATTTTTGATATTTCAAGAATATTATTTATTAATTCAATAAGCCTGTTGCCACTTCTATTAATAATTGCAGTATATTCTTTAATCTCTTCTCTAGACAGTTCTTCGTGATTGAGCAAAGTTGCAAATCCTAAAATTGAATTTAGCGGAGTGCGTATCTCGTGCGACATATTTTGCAGGAATGCAGTCTTTAGTTTTTCATTTTCTTCAGCTTTATTTTTTGCACTTAGCAATTCTTCTGAAATTCTTTTATTATCTGTAATATCATTTTTTATTGCTATAAAATGAGTTACATTATTGTTTGAATCTGTAATTGGAGAAATCACTGCATATTCCCAATAGATTTCGCCAGATTTCTTTTTATTGCACAACTCGCCTTCCCAAGTCTTATTAGATCGGATAGTATTCCACATATTAGAGTAATACTCTTCAGGAAATATTTCTTCTCTAAACATGATTGCCTTGTTATTAACAATCTCATCCAAATTATAACCAGTCTGATTACAAAAATATTGATTTGCGTACTCAATTACTCCTTCGGTATTAGTTATTACAATGCTGGCTTTAATTGATTCTATCGCTTTTTGTAATTTTCTTATATTTTCCTCAGCATTTTTTCTTTCTGTTATATCTCTGCAAATAACATAAGAATTCAACAAATTGCCATCTTTATCATAGATAAATTTGGCATGATCCTCTCGCCACATAATTGTATTATCAGCTCTTAACAACCGATAAGTGTAAAGCAATTCTTTCTGTTTATCAGCTATAGCCTTATATATTTTTGCAAATAATGGGTCTCTATCATCCGGATGAATCATTTGGTATATTGTTTCCGCATTAATACCAATATGAGATTGATTGGCATTTGCAAACATATTCTCATATGCAGGAGAAGCATATATAAGGTTTGATTCAGCGTCAAATACAATTATTCCATCTGAAGTATTTTCTGCTATCAGTTTGTATTTTTCCTGGCTCTCTGCAATTTGATTTTGAGCACTTATAAGCTCGCTTAAATCGTTTAATATTGCATAATATCCTTCTACTTGCCCTAAATCATCAAATTTTGGGATAAGAGTACCTTCTATATCAAAAGTTTGACCATTTGGATATGTGAATTTATTAAGGTACCTTACAGTTTCTCCCGATAAAACTCTTTGAATTTGAGATAATGCTTTATTAAATGTATCTTCACCAACAACATCAATTAATTTTTTTTCGATTATATCTTCATTTCTTACTTGTAGTTTTTTCAAGTATGTATCATTAGCATATTCATAAATTAAATCTTTATTTAAATATGACACTAATTGTGGGAGTACATTTATTATTGTTTCGAATTTATTTTTATTTGCTTCAGCTTCTTGCCTCGATTTAGTAAGCTCTTCTTCGTGCTTTTTCAAGTTGTGAATCAAATATCTGTTCTTTAAATTCTTAAGAATTAACTCGCTAATTTGCT
>JAUQWR010000703.1 GCA_030835065.1 Candidatus Kapaibacterium sp. | reverse complement strand
TGGAGATATTTCGCGTAAACGTAAACTTCTTGAGAAACAAAAAGAAGGTAAAAAACGTATGAAACAAGTGGGCAATGTCGAAATTCCTCAAGAAGCATTTTTGGCTGTGCTCAGTATTGATGATTAAAGAAACTATTTATTAAGATATTAAGTAATTATTATGAAAGATTTTATCTTAAAACTTTATAACAGCTACAAGCAGAAAAAGGCAAATAAAAAGAAACCTGAAACATTTGTCGAACACGTCTGGTCTTGGGTGAAAACGATTGTTGGTGCTGTGTTTTTTGTTATGATTATTAATGGCTTGCTCATTGCTTCTTTTGTAGTTCCTACCGGCTCTATGGAAAAAACTGTAATGACGGGCGACTTTTTGTTCGTTAATAAATTTATTTTTGGTCCTTCAACTCCTCAATTGATACCTTTTGTCAATATACCATTACCTTATTATAAATTCCCTGCTGTCAGAGATCCTAAAAAAGGTGATGTGATTGTATTTATTTTCCCAGGCAATCGCGACGAAGTCGAAGCTCAAGAATTTCAATATTATTTGAAACGCTGTGTGGCTACTGCCGGCGATACTGTTCAATTAATCAATAATGTTTTATATATTAATGGTCAAGAACAAAAATTAGCTCCTAATGGCGTCGTTAATGTTGATAAATTTGAAGATCCTCATGAGCCGCTTAAAACTTTCCCTAAAGGAAAAAATTGGACTCATGATAATTATGGTCCAATTAGAGTACCTAAAAAAGGTGATTTAATTAAATTAAATCAATCTAATGTTGCTGAATGGGAAACATTTATTCAACGCGAAGGACATACTATTTCTATTGCTATCGACAAAATATTTATTGATGGTCAGGCTACTTCTACTTATGTTGTCGAAAACGACTATTGCTTTGGCATGGGTGATAATAGAGATCATAGTGCTGATAGCCGTTTCTGGGGATTTATTCCTTACGACAATGTGTTGGGCACTCCAATTATTGTTTATTGGTCTTGGCCAATGGAAGATGACTATGGCAGACCAATGTCTTTAGTCGAAAAACTTAAAAATATCAGATGGTCCAGAATCGGTACTATCATAGATTAAATAAATTGAATTGATATTTATGAAAACACCCCAAAAGTGATAAAAAAACTTTTGGGGTGTTTTTTTAGCGATAGGCATTATTAATAATTGTCTTCTTTTACTTGCATATATGATTTGGAGTGCAGACAAGCCGGGCATTTTTCCAATGCTTTTTCTGACTCATAAATATATCCGCAATTGATACATTTCCACCAAACTTTTCCATCTTTCATAAATACTTTGTCTTCTGAAATATTTTGGAGGAGTTTGAGGTAACGTTTTTCGTGTTCTGCTTCCACTTTTGCAATCATTTTGAATGCAGCAGCAACTTCAGGAAAACCTTCTTCTTTTGCAATTTCAGCAAACTCAGGATATAGTTCTGTCCATTCTTCATTTTCGCCTTCAGCTGCAGCTTTAAGATTTTCTTTAGTTGTGCCAATAATGCCAGCTGGATACATAGCTGTAATTTCGATGGCTCCGCCTTCTAAAAACTTAAAGAAGCGTTTTGCATGTTCTTTTTCTTGATTGGCAGTTTCCTGAAATATTGCAGCAATCTGTTCGTAGCCTTCTTTTTTTGCAACACTTGCAAAAAATTCGTAGCGATTGCGTGCTTGTGATTCGCCTGCAAATGCTTTAAGCAGGTTTTGTTCTGTTTTTGTTCCTTTGAGTGACTTTTCCATTTTATTACCCTATAATTTATTAATCAGACAAAATAAAATCTTCTTTTTCTGCACCGCATACCGGGCATTTCCAGTCGTCTGGCAGACTATCAAAATCTGTATCATCATCATATTCATAACCACATACCGTGCATTTATATGTTTGTTTTGTAGGCTTTTCTTCTTTAGCAGGCAGTTTGGATTTGTCTATGTAAGTAGGTGCATTTTTAGGCGCAAGACCTTTCATCACTTTTCTATAATATGAATATGTAAGCGGTTCGAGGCTTTCGTCAATCAGTTCAGAATTAATTAGCTCGCCAATAAACATAATATGAGTACCCAAATCTACTTGGTCAACTACTTTAAATTCCAGCCAGGCAATAGCACCATCCAAAACAATAGGCACTCCTGTCTCTGAATATTTGATGTTTAGTCCGTTCAATTTATCAATATCTTTACCACTTTTATAACCAAAAAGGCTGATAAGCTCATAATCGGTGTTTTGGCTCAGAATACTGACCGAAAAAGCCGAGCTTTTCGAGATTCTATCGCACGAATGATTGTTTTTGTTTACGCAAGTAGCAAACTTAGCTGGCTCTGCAGTAACCTGAAATACAGTGTTAGAAATCAAACCATTGCCGTAAGTTTTATCGCCGGAGCATACGAGGTAAAGTCCGTATGAGACTTTAAAAAGTGCTTCAAAATTAATCATAATTCATCGAGTGCCTTATAATTATTGAATTGAAATATTGTTAAATCTCAATTCAATTGTTGATGAAATAGTGATTTGACGAGTTCAATTTAACAAAATATTCATTCGAATCAAAAGAAAAACTACATTTTTTAAGTCATTATATGTCAATTATTAATTAGAAGAAGTGCTTGTTTCAAAAGGAATAAACATTTCAAATATAATGCAGGTTGTATTGTAGCGACAGGTCTCATTCCTGTCTCGATAGAAAAATATACAAAGTATAAGGATTAATTAAAGCCATTTATTTATAAAGAGTCTCTATTCTACTTTTGAATCAGTTACTATAGAAAATATAAAAATCTTAGATGAAATTAGAATAAATATTGATAATTTTAAAAAAGAAAAAAAGTTTGTTACGATTAGAAAAAAACTCTCGTCAGCTATAATAAACAAAGGAAAGAATAAAAATAAAATGGCAGATTATAGAAAATATAAAGATGAGGAATTAATTGAGCTATTGCAAAGCTCAAGTCCAATCTGCGATGCAGCATTTTCGGAGATATACAAGAGATATTCCGACAAGCTGAATACATTCTGCCGTTTCAAATCTGAAAATATCCGCGAGGCTGAAGAAATATTTCAAGATGCTTGGATGAAGTTCTTTAATTATGCCCGGGCTGGCAATCGAATTGATAATATTCAGGCTTTCCTTTATAAAATTGCGAGAAATATTAGTATTGATAAGTTTAGAGCTAAAGCTGGCAAACAATACTTAGACACTGACAATTTTGATTGGGAACAATTGGCTTCACCATTCAATCTTCAATCTAAAATCGAATCGGACGATTTGTTGAGACTTATATCAATAGGAATTTCAAATTTAGACGATAAATCACGCGACGCTTTTGTTATGCAATGGTTTGGTGGGCTTAGCTATTCAGAAATTGCTGAAATTAACGACGAAAGCTCCGCTGCAGTGAAAATGAGATGCCACCGCGCGCTCAAAGAACTTATTAAATTGCTTAAACCTTATATTTTAGAACTATCGGATTCGGAATAAATAAAATGGAACAGTTAGAAAATTTCATATCGTTCAAAAAAGGCTATCTTGCTGCCGATTCCGAGCAGAAGCTCTTTAGCAAATTGGCTGAAGACAGTGAACTCAGAAATGAATTTAAATGTTTTATTTCGATTACTGATGCTGCCGAAAAAAGCTCTGCTGCTTTCGCTCCGTCTGCAGAACTCACTAATTCTGTCTTTGCATCTTTAGGATTGCAAAATACTTATGCTCCAAGTGCTCCGGTCGTTAAAAATAGACCTTTGGGCGGACTGCTTAATTCAAAATTATTTATTGGATTGTTGTCTTCTTTATTGACTTTAGTTATTGCAACACTTTTAGTCAGGTTTTTATTTGACGAAATAAAACAATCAGTAAATAATAAACCCGCTTATGTTAGTGCAGGAGCCTCGAACTACGAAAAACCTGAATACATGATCATAGAGAAGAAAAATTCTAATTCAAAATCTAATATTAATGCTTCTAAATCTATTTCTGCAGGCAAATTAGCTTCGCAGATCGCCGAATCGGCTAAGCTAAGTTCTGATGCATTTTCATCTCCTGATTATGAATTAACTAATAAAATCGATAATTCAATTCTATCTCCTAAAAGAGATTATGTAATTAATTCAATTAAAAACAATAATAGTGGCATTATCCTGCCAATTAATACTGCACAAAATAATTATGCAGAAAATGCAATGTATGAATTGACAATAGCTGGCAATGCAGGCTGGTTTGATAAGTCTGTAAAGGTACAGCCAATGAGCTTTTCTCCTTTCAATAATGCTAATATTGCTATTTCTTATATTGCATCAGATATATTAAAATTAGGACTTGATATCAGACAAGAAACCTTTTATTGCGAATATACAGGTACAGAACCCGACAAATCATTATACAAGTACATACAACAACCAAACTTTACGACAATCAGTGGATTTGCAAAACTATATCCTTACGATCTAAACAATAT
>JAUQWR010000702.1 GCA_030835065.1 Candidatus Kapaibacterium sp. | reverse complement strand
CCTTCCATCTAGTACCAATTTTATCCCATTCGATATAAGCCGTTTTAGCATAATAAGTTATAAAAGGGAATGAATGTGGGTCTAAGCTTGCATTAAGTCTTGCTTGATAAGGTTCGAACTTATCATTTTTGAAATTTATTACTTGTCCTTTTGCTGGATAATTAGGATCAGAAATATACAATTTGCCTGATGCAGGCTCTAATTGATAACAAATAAGGTCATGACCAGCATAGTTAGGGCTTCCATCAGATTTTGTTCCATTCTGAAAATAAACACCAATACCTTGAGGTTCTCCAGTAATCAAAATCGCAGCGGCAATCATATAAAATTTCATTTTATCCATTTCTTGATTTTTATCAATATATTTATCAAAGAAATTGATAAAAGTACCTTCCCAAGTCAAGTCATCATGAATTGTAGAACAAAATCTATATCCAAGGTTGTTTTCCTCCCAAATCATATCAAATTTATTCATTAAATTAAATAGATTTGGACCTCCTTTTAGCTTCTTTTCAAAATAATACCAAAAGGCAGCCATATTTTGACCTGCACAATGCCCTGAAGGAGCAATATAAGAGCCATAATTGGGAAATTCCCAATCATCGATTCCGGGTTTAAAACCACTTGAAATAATTGCTGTTTGATTAATTATTGACTCTTGAAGAGAACTAACTATAATATTCGAGTATGCTTCGTCTGACTGAATAATTGGTGTTTTACCTTTCGAATTTTGCGACATTATTCTAGAAGTTGCGAAATGGCGAGTTGTAAAAGTAACCGAACTTGAAGTATAGCGTTGAATAGGTAGTGGCTCTAATTTTTTATTTATATCATCATAAATAAAAACTAAGGGAAAACTTCCCGATTCAAGTTTTATTGGTATAGTAACTTCAAAAAGACCATCGGCATAACCTCCATTACTAGTAATTCTAATCATAGGAGTAATTGGATTAAAATATTGTCCGAAACTGTGACTCTTTATTTCACTCGAGCTTATATTAAATGTTCGAGAACCTTTGAATGCATCAATAGGAATATTAATTTTCATTCCATTTAGTGGGTGGTTTTCTTTATTGATACTTATAATCGAACCAGCAGATGATTGAGTATTAATTAGATTTATTTCATTATCATACTTGATTTTATCATCTTTATCAGGACCAACTGGATTGTCTGATTTGGATACATCACAAGAAGTTGTAATGAAAATAAATGTAACAATCAAAGCAAAAATTAGTAGAAATTCTCCCTTTCTCATAATTCACCTAATTTTTTGTACAACATATGTCGTTTAATAGGTAGTATTTGAATATCGAAAATACATTTACAGTGCTTAAT
>JAUQWR010000063.1 GCA_030835065.1 Candidatus Kapaibacterium sp. | reverse complement strand
TTTTTTCCCTTATCATCTATTATTCGAAAAATTAATTTTGTTCATTCTGCTTAGACCTCACTTTTCAACATTTTTTTTCATTTATTCACATTTTTTATTGCTTATCAACATCAGTTTCCACACTTTTTCTCATTTATCCACTTTTTTGTCAACACCACTTTCTATTAATTCATTATGATAAATTATTTAAAACAAGAAGTTAATTGCAATTCCATATTTATAAACATTTGCTTTAGTTTTTCCACAGAATTCTCCACATATTTATAAACAAATCCTAGATGCTTATCAACAAATAATCTTACTTATCCACAATATTTTTTGAGTTTTCACAAATTAATCCACATAAATCATTCTAAACAGTTTTCAACACAGAAATCAACATATCAATCCAATTTATCAACATAATGTTGAAAAACCAAGAATATTAGTTTTGCCTAAATATTATTTTTCGTAATTTTGTATAATTATTAGATAATAAATTGAATATATAAGGATTTATATAAATGTCTTTATCCAAAAAACGAGTCTTAGTAGCAATGTCGGGCGGAGTTGACTCATCGGTTGCAGCTGCCCTATTGCTCGAACAAGGCTTCGAAGTAATAGGCTTGACGATTGCAACTCATAAACTTGATGACGACTGCAAACCTGTCGAAAACAAAAAAAGTTGCTGCTCTTATACCGGTAGTATGGATGCACGATTAGTCTGCGATACTTTAGGCATCGAACATCATATGATTGATTTGACTCAGGATTTTAAAAGTACTGTAATAGATAATTTTATAAACGAATACCTTAGCGGAAAAACTCCTAATCCATGCGTAGTATGCAATACTGCAATCAAATGGGGACCTTTTTTGACTAAGGCTAATGAATATGGCGCTCATTATCTTGCTACCGGGCATTATGCTAAAATTTATAAGTCTGAATCTACAGGCAGATATGTTATTGCTCGTGGTTACGACGATAGAAAAGATCAATCTTATGCCCTATGGGGACTTAATCAGGAACAACTTTCTCGCACATTGTTTCCTCTTGCCGAACTTAATAAGCAGGATACTAGAGATATTGCTAAAAAGTATAATTTGCCGGTATTCAACAAAGTAGAATCTCAGGATATTTGCTTTATTCCAAATAATGATTATCATTCATTCTTAAGAAAGCAGGTACCCGATATCGATTCAAAAATTGGGGCTGGATCAATAATCATGAGTGGCAAAGAAATTGGCAGGCACGAAGGGTTCCCCTACTACACTGTTGGGCAGCGCCGTGGACTTGGTATTTCTTATGCAGAAC
>JAUQWR010000701.1 GCA_030835065.1 Candidatus Kapaibacterium sp. | reverse complement strand
CCTATCACACAGCTGGCATTCACTCTTGCCAATGGATTTACTTATGTAGAATATTTCCTTTCTCGCGGAATTCCTGTCGATGATTTTGCACCAAACTTATCTTTCTTCTTTTCGAATGGAATGGATCCGGAATATTCTGTAATAGGCAGGGTTGCTCGCAGGATTTGGGCAATTGCTATGAAGAATAAATATTTTGCAGATTCAAAAAGCCAAAGACTAAAATACCACATTCAAACTTCAGGGCGCTCGCTTCATGCTCAAGAAGTTGATTTTAATGATATTAGAACCACTCTCCAAGGACTTCTTGCATTCTACGACAACTGCAATTCTCTGCATACAAATTCTTACGACGAAGCTGTCACTACTCCAACCGAAGAATCAGTAAGAAGATCAATGGCAATTCAAATGATATTAACCAAAGAATTTGGAATGCTCAAAAATGAAAATCCAAACCAAGGTTCATACTTGATTGAATATCTTACCGATTTGGTTGAAGAAGCTGTTTTGGAAGAGTTCGAGAGACTATCGCGTAGAGGTGGAGTGCTCGGCGCTATGGAAACTCAATACCAAAGATCTAAAATCCAGGAAGAATCAATGCACTACGAAATGTTGAAGCAATCTGGCGAATATCCTATTATTGGAGTAAATACATATATTAATCCAAAACAAGAAAATCTATACGACAGTATGGAAATCACCCGGGCTAGTATCGAAGAAAAGAATAAAAGATTGGATACAATTAATGAATTTAGAAGCAATAATACCGACAATAAACTATCAGCACTCAACTCATTGCGTCAGGCAGCATTGACAAATGCAAATATATTTGAAGAATTACTCAATACAGTGCAATATTGCACAATGGGAGAAATAACAAAAGTATTGTATGAAGTTGGTGGAAAATATAGAAGAGGAAATTAGACAAAATAATGAAATAGGGCATTACTGCCCTATTTCATAAGAATTAGGTTCCCAGCTATCGCCTTCGCAGGGAATATAATCTTTGCTCACGTGCTCGTCATAGATGCGGCACAGCCTGCCAGTCTGGTCAAAATGCTTACAAGACCCACATAAAGTTGATTCTTTGAACTCTTCAATTTTTTGATTATAAAATGTATATTGCCTATAAGCAGGATAGGCAGCAAAAAACCAAATAAGGAACAAGCTAAACCACCAATATTCCCTACGGTCAATAAAATCAATCAACAAAAAAGAGAGAACAATAAGAATAGCAGATCTAATAAGTAAGCCCCAAACAATAGAACCTGTCGTAATAACAGGTTCTTTCAAATCATTTTCATCGTTAGTTCCTTCGCGGAACATCAACAAATCTAATATTTTCTTAAAGTCCATTACTTGCTTTTCAATTTGTTCAGCAAAATTTCATACGAATTCTTTACAGACTTATCAGTGACAATATAATTGTCTATAGCTTGACAAGAATGAAGAACAGTCGAATGATCTCTGCCGCCGAAACTATTGCCAATATTTTTAAGCGATAGGTCGGTTAATTGCTTAGCAAGATACATAGCCATTTGCCGAGCAAGAGCAATCTCATGTTTTCTAGA
>JAUQWR010000700.1 GCA_030835065.1 Candidatus Kapaibacterium sp. | reverse complement strand
TGTATGAATCCAACAATTCTTCTGCTCCAAATTTCACTTTTGCTTTGTTTGGTTCGAATGCTGCTACAGACAATGGCACTTTGATTCCGTCTGATGTTGGAATTACCAATATGTCTTTAGATAGTTCAAGATATTTGTCTGTATTTGGCACTGTAAGGTTAAATTCTTGTTTCAAGCAATTGTTGCTCGATACTGTTACTTTGTATGTATTACCGGGTTTCAATCCTGTAATCAGATAATAACCATCTTTGGCATTGCTCAAAGACTTGCCGATTCTCTTTTGATTTTTGTCGAAGATTTGTACATCTACAGCCATCGGCTTGCGTGTTACGTGATCGACTACTGTTCCTGTTAATGTAACAACAGTATTGATAAACTTTTGAGCAGACATTTCTGCACTGATTAGCACGAATGCCAAAGCTGCAATCATAAGGATTCTTGTATGTTTCATTATTTCTTTGCTCCTTTCTTTGTCAAAAGTCTAACACTTGAATCTGCACAACCAACTACAATTTGACTCAAATCACTTGTCAAATCTACAGACCAAATTTCTACTCCCGCATCTAAAGTATATAAATTTGTACCAGTTTCTACATCCCAAATTTTTACTTTTTTGTCTAAGCTAGCGCTCACCAATCGTTTGTTGTCTTCTGCAAAAGACACATCTTGAATTAATTCGTCGTGTGCTTTGATTGTTTGAAGTAATTTGCCGTCGATGCTCCATATTTTAATCACACCATTTTGGTCTGAACTTGCAATTTTTTGCGAATCGAAGCTAAACAAAACTGTCAATACAGGTGCATCATGACCTTCGAGTGTCATTAAAGGTGCAACTGTCTTTAAGTCAGTAGACCAAATCTTGATAGTTTTATCATCAGAGCAAGATGCAAGATACTTGCCATCATAGCTATAAGCAACGTTATTTGTTGGTAATGTGTGCCCGCGAAGTGTTTTTACTTCTGTTCCTGTCTGAACATCCCAAAGTTTTACAGTTTTGTCGAAGCTGGTGCTCGCTACTAAAGATGAGTTGTCATCTTGGCTGAAATAAACGCCGATAACAGGTGCAGTATGGCCCATTAATGTTTTAATTAATTTGCCTGATTCTACATCCCAAATTCTTACAGTCTGATCTGTCGATGCACTTGCCAAAAATCTATCGTTGCCAGAAAACGACAAATTATTGACTGCGCCCAAGTGACCTTTCAATGTTTTTAATTCTTTGCCTTCGGGTAAGCTCCAGATTTTAATTGTTTCGTCTAGGCTTCCTGTAGCAAACTTTGTATTGTTTTCGTTAACAAATACACCAAGCACTTCGTCATCGTGCTTGCCGATAGTCTTCATTTCATAATCGTAAACCATAATCTGAGGCTTAGCATCTTTCTTTGGTTTGGGTTTGGCTTTTTGCGCTTCAGCTATACTGAACATCAAAGCAAAAGCAACTGTTACAATTAGAAATCTGTCGAAAAAGTACTTCATAAGCATTCCTCTTAAATTCTTAAAAAATTTATGCATAGTAAATATGAAAACATTTTAAATCAATTATTTAATATAAAAAAAACATTTATAAAAACAAATACTTCTTTTATGAATTTAGCATTAATTTTGTTCTCACACACATATATATATTATAATGTTATAAGTTTTCTAAAAAAAAATTGACTGCAAATTCAATGCTATTGACAATTGCAGGCATTTTTTATTTTGTTTTGTCTGATTATAAGTTTTTTTCGATGTCTTCTGCTATGCTTTCTGGAGTAGCCTGAGGTCCATATCTTTTTATTACTTTACCGTCTTTGCCTACAAGGAATTTAGTAAAATTCCATTTTATTGCATCTGTAATAAAACCAGGTGCATTATTAGTTAAGTATTTATATAATGGGTGCGCATTTTCGCCATTAACATCAATTTTTTCATATAATGGGAAGCTCACTCCATAGTTTGATTCGCAGAATGTTTTTATTTCTTCGGAGCTTCCTGGCTCTTGCGATCCAAATTGGTTGCATGGAAATC
>JAUQWR010000699.1 GCA_030835065.1 Candidatus Kapaibacterium sp. | reverse complement strand
CAAACTTTAAATTGCGTGCAGGCATGCCAATAGGCTGTATGGTGACATTGCGTCGTGCAAGAATGTATGAATTCTTGGACAGATTTATAAATATAACATCTCCTCGTATCAGAGACTTTCGTGGTTTCTCCGATAAGAGTTTTGATGGAAGAGGCAACTATTCAATCGGTATTAAAGAGCAAATTATATTTCCCGAAATCGATGTCGATAAAGTAGCTAAAATTAGCGGCTTGGATATCAGCTTCGTTATAAAATGCAATACTGATGAAGAAGCATATGCCTTATTAGCAGAATTTGGTTTCCCATTTCGTAAACGTGATTGAGATAAAGTATGTCAAAAATCAGTGTAAAAACACGCAACGAAAAACGAAGAAAATTGGCAGAAAAATATGCTGCCAAACGCGAAGAGTTGAAAGCAGCAGGCGATATGTTAGGAATACAAAAATTGCCTCGTAATAGCTCCCCAACACGCGTAAGATTACGTTGCTCAGTAACAGGTAGAGGCCGTAGCGTTTATCGCAAATATGGCGTCTGCAGAAATATATTCCGTCAATTAGCGCTGGAAGGTAAAATTCCAGGCATTCGTAAGGCCAGTTGGTGATTAAATTTGTGGTAGAAAAATTATGCCAGTAACAGATCAAATAGCAGATTATTTAACCCGAATCCGTAACGCCGGGTCGGCTGGCCATAAATCAGTCTTGATCCCGAGCTCAAAACTCAAAGTCGCTACAAGCGAAATCTTGAAAGAACAAGGATTCATAAATGACTTCGAGTTGATAAACGAAAAAGGTAGGGCTTATATTAAAATTAGCCTTAGATACTTTAATAGAGAACCCGCTATTAGAGAAGTAAAAAGAATAAGCAAGCCAGGCAGAAGAGTTTATGTCTCGGCTGATAATTTGCCTCGCGTCAGAAACGGACTAGGCGTTGCTATCATCTCCACATCTAAAGGTGTGATGACTGAAAAGCAAGCTAAGAAATTTAATGTCGGCGGCGAAGTAATATGTTCAGTATGGTAAAAATTAAATAGGAGCAAAAAAGTGTCAAGGATTGGTAAAAAACCTATCGTTGTTCCTGATAAAACACAGGTAAAAATAGAAGGCAGAGTGCTTACTGCTAAAGGACCAAAAGGCGAATTGAAAATCGACCTCCCAGCTGAAATCAGCTATAATATGGAAGGTAATGTATTGACATTCAGCCGCGAATCCGAAGAAAAGCACGTACGTGCGCTTCATGGCTTGACCCGTGCCCGCGCTTTCAATACAATTGAAGGCGTAAGCAATGGATTTACCAGAACATTGCTTATCGAAGGCGTCGGCTTTAAAGCTGAAATGCGTGGCGAAAAATTATTGCTT
>JAUQWR010000698.1 GCA_030835065.1 Candidatus Kapaibacterium sp. | reverse complement strand
TCTGGAGCATATTATTCTATTACTAATGGTTTAAATACTGCAATCGAAGCAATTGTAAATCCTCTGAAAATTGCTGCAGACTATATGAAACGTATTTCTAAAGGTGAAATCCCTGATACGATTAGTTCCGAATATAAAGGCGATTTTAATGATATTAAAAATAGCATTAATCACTGTATTAATGCTATTGAATTATTGATTGTTGATACTAATTCTTTAGTACAATCTGCATCCAAAGGTGTGTTAAATTCTCGGGCAGATGATAGAAAACATAACGGCGATTTCAAAAGAATCATTTCAGGTATTAATCAATTATTGGATAATATCACTAATCCTCTTAATGTTGCTGTAGATTATATTGATAGAATTGCTAATGGTGATATTCCCGAACAAATATGTACACATTACGAAGGCGATTATAACAAAATTAAAGTCAGCCTAAATGAATGTATTAATAATTTGAATAGTATTTTGAATGGTATTGATAGAATTACCAGCGATATCAGAAATGGCAATCTAAAGTCACGCGGCAATGACAAACAGTTTAAAGGTGATTGGGCTGGTTTGGTCAAAGGTATTAATAATATTATCGAATCATTGGTACAACCATTAAATTCTACTACAGAATATATTGTCAAAATCTCAAAAGGCGATATGCCTAAGCCTATTACCGAGGAATATAAAGGTGATTACAATATTATAAAAGATAGTGTAAACAACTTAATTAAGGCTTTAAATGAAGTAACTTTAATATCTCAAAATATTTCAAATGGTAATCTGGACAATCATATAGAATTGAGATCAGAAAATGATACACTGATGCAAGCACTTCAAAAAATGACCGACTCAATCCAAAGTTTGGTTAGTGATGTTAATATGCTTTCAAGAGCAGCAATTGAAGGTGAATTAAGCAAACGTGCAGATGCAGATATGCATAATGGGGATTTTGGATTGATAATAAAAGGGATTAATCAAACTCTGGATTCAATCTTAGCTCCTGTCAATGAGGCTGTAAGTATACTTAGCCTTATGTCTGATGGTGACCTAAGTTCCAGAATGCAAGGCGACTTCCAGGGTGATCATGCAATACTAAAAGATTCATTAAACAATACATTAAATTCAATCAATGATTTATTAAACCAAGTATCGACTGCTGTAGATGAAGTAAGCCGTGGCTCATTGCAGGTTTCTGATGCAGCAACAGCTTTATCTCAAGGAGCAACAGAGCAAGCCGCATCTCTCGAAGAAATAACTAGCTCGATGAGTCAGATTGGTTCACAAACAAAACTTACAGCGTCCAATGCATCGATAGCAAGTAATTTAACTAATGCTGCAAAAATGGCAGCCGAAAAAGGCAATACAATTATGAGCGATTTAAACGACTCTATGTCGCAAATTAATAGCTCAAGTGCAAATATTTCAAAAATTATCAAAGTAATAGATGAAATTGCATTCCAAACAAACTTATTGGCTTTGAATGCCGCTGTCGAAGCAGCTCGAGCCGGACGCCATGGCAAAGGCTTTGCTGTTGTTGCCGAAGAAGTTAGAAATCTAGCTGCCAAAACTGCTGAGTCTGCTAAAGAAACTTCTGAAATGATCGAAGATAGCATCAAAACTGTGGAAACCGGCTCTACTTTAGCTATACGTACTGCTGAATCTTTAAGAGATATTATGGATGGTTCATTTAAAGCTGCTGATATTGTCGGCGAAATTGCTGCTTCTTCTAATGAGCAAGCTCTTGCCATTTCTCAAATAAATGTTGGACTTACTCAGATAGATAGGGTAACTCAAACTAATACAGCAAGCGCTGAAGAATCTGCTTCTGC
>JAUQWR010000697.1 GCA_030835065.1 Candidatus Kapaibacterium sp. | reverse complement strand
TTCTATCTAAATTGGCAATTAATTCACCTGCCAAGTTATAAATATTAATACTGATATTAGATGCATTAGATTCATCAACTAAAACTCTAAAGTAATTATTTGATTGAGAAACATTTAGATTAATAATCAAGCTGTTTGGGCTATTATTGAAATAGAATTCTTTAATGCTTGGCTCGATTTGTTTTTTAGGTTTATAAATTTCATACATATTATCGAGCATATCGCATGTATATTTACATTCAAGAGTATGGAAAGGAGGTTCGGGTTGGATATAGACTTGGTTTTTACAATCATTATAGTCTGCAATAATACCTAAATCTTTGACTTCAACAGATCCATCTTCCAAACGGCAAACTCTCATTCTTCTCAGGCAGCAGTCATTATTGCAAGGTTTGTTTATAGTGACTTTTTTGACAAGTGTATGGTCGTTGTTATAAACAAGTTTTTCCCAAGTAGCCCAACAAGAAGCTTTAGAAACACGCCAAATATCAGAGCAAGGATCAGTTGATGTAAGAGGCATGAATCCCATCTTATTATGAGCTATAACAGCTTTAACGGCTTGTCTATAAATTTCGGCATCACTACAAGCGTCGCAATTGTATGGAGAGTTATTTCCACCATTAAATTTTTCTATACCGGTAATTTGAATATCTTGCCATATATTGCATGCATGTCTTGAGTAATACTTAATATTAATAAAGCATCCCGGACAATTTTCTAATTCTACCATCAAGTCTTGTTGTTTTTCGAATTTCCAATCAAAACAATCCGGCAAGCAAGGCTGGTGCTCAGGTGATATGTCGCAATAAGCTTTTTTCTTGATTACACAAGGATTAGGATCGTTTACACCTTTATAAAGTTTAATAGTAACTTCATATGTTTCGCCTTCGGCAATACATTTGTTGAGTGCAGAAATATTGAAACTACCAATAGGAGACATTTGTGGAGGAACATCCATATTCCCGTCTATAGTCGAACTATATTCCACATCAGTGTAGCAATCATAGTTTGATGGAATATTCAAAGCTTGCTTAATTAAGCAATGAGTCGAATCGCAATTTCCACCAGCTTTAAATGCTTCGACAGTAAGCCACTCATTGCTAAATGAAGGGCAATCGCAAGCGCAACCAATAGTTTTTTGAACAATACAAGCAGTTGGATCGTTAGGATATTCTAATAAATAAATTCTAACTGTATATTTCGAACCGGGTTCAATACAACGGTCAATACCCTGAATTGTACCGGAATAATTTAAAGCAAATATCGGAGTGAATGTGCTTACTCCATCAATAATTGTTTCAAGTTTGTAGTGAGTATAGCATTGGTATCCCGGAGGAATCAACAATGAATGTGTAATCTTGCAAGAACCGGAATCCGGGCAAGCATTTTTTGTGGATGTGAGTGTAAGCCATGTATTTCTATTGGCTGGGCAACGGCATGGAGGAATATAACAATTGCTTTTAGTTAGATGGAAAGCCGCAATATCCCATGTATTAGTTCTTGCGGTTCCTGCTGCATATACATTATTGGTCGAACCAAATTGAACAGTATATCCTCCTGCATAATTTTGACTAACACCGTTATTAAGGTAAGCTAACTCAGTTAGTGTATTTACAGTAGTTTGATTAATATCTATTACTCCGGTAAAAATATCATGCCAGCCAAAAAATGTTTGATTAAGAGTACCTGTGTAATTTAAAAGAGGAGCACTTAAATCGCCGACAAAAAGAAGAGTTTTGCAAAATGGATCCCAAGCGAGATTCCAAATTTCAGTCCAACCTTTTTCGCCAAAATAGCTAGAATACATTAAATCGTAAGTACCACTATAATTCAATTGGAAGGCTGAAATAAAACCATCACGCTCGCCTGAGAATGACGGGTCGAATGAATTCAGCATAGGGATTCCATCACGATCAGTAAATCCACCTATAAATACCTTTTTATCTCTATAGAGGATTGCATGAGCGCCTTGGGTAATTTCATTAGATAATAAACCGAAGAAAGAATTATAATCAATTTCAAGATTTGAAGCTCCCATATGCAGCTTTGCAATAAAATTAGTATATTCATAGAATGTATTTAATTCATCATAAGCTCCGGGAGTGATGCCAAATCCATTCTCACTGCTACGAGTTTTGCCGGTAATATAAATATTATAATATTCGTCAATATCAAGATCTGTAATTTCTGTAGCTTCATCACCACCAAAAAAAGTAGAGAAGATTAGATTATAAGAAAGTCCTCCTGTTGGTTCAAATCCCATGATAAAACCTAAATTAATATTTGGAGAACTAGCCCAGTTTTGATTAGTAATACCTCTATAAATATTAAAGTTAGGTGTTTGGTAACTTGTTGCAGCACCTGCTAAATATACATTTCCATTAGGAGCCACTTTTAATCCAGCAACCCAATTATTATCACCTTCATTGCCTAGAAAAGTTGAATAATGAACAAAATTGCCAGCAAGATCAATGACGGTAAAGAAATTGGACCAACTTCCAACTATTGAATTAAAATATGGATTAACCATTGGATAGTCGTTACTACCGGATCTACCGATAAAATAGATATAATTGTTATCAATTTCCATAGCATGAACATCTTCCCATTCAGAGCCACCTAAGAAAGTAATCCATTGAATATTTAAAGCAGGATCCATTTTGCCAATAATTAAATCTCTATTGCCAGAATACCCGCCATAAGTAACCGGAAAAGTAGGTGAAGTAGATGTTCCACAGAAGTATACTTCGTTGCTTTGATTTAATGCAATATCATAAATTACATCATCGCCATTATTTTCTGCTAAAATATGTTGTTCAATTAAAACAAGTGGGTCGATAATCAATTCTTTGTTTTTATCATAATTACCGATATTAAATTGTAATTTATTAGATTCCAATTTAAATTCGGATTCGATGATTTCTTTTTCTCCATAGCTATTAATTTGATAAGTTAATAAGCCTCTTTGTTTGATTGGATTAATCGATGTTTGGACTACTAATTGTTTGTTTTCAATATTAATCTTTTCAGCACCTTTAATTGATAAAGAAATGCTTTTAGGATCTGCATTTGGCTTTACAATATAATCATATCGCAATTCACCATCTTCGAAATAGTAACGAATGTCGATTCCATTATATATGTTATTAATGATTACTTCTTTATATGTAGCAGCGTTGGTCATTTTGCCCTGTGAATTTTTGCCAAGCTGGAAGTTAGTTTTAATAGATGTTTCATTTATTCCTTTATAAGTATTAAATGAAGAGTTGTCGTAAATAAAACCGGTAGCATGGGCTTTAATAGGTTCAGGAGCAATTTTTGCGTTGTTATAATTAGTTATATTTGAATTTTCTTTTGAAGCGAATTGTTCAACGAGCATAGAAGTCTTTGTAATCCAAGTTCTTGTGGATTTTCCATTAGCCATAAATAATACATCAGAAGGCCATTGCCCTTTGTTTTCTACAAAATAAGCATTGGTGTTACTTAGCTTATTAGAAACTTGAGTTTGATTAATTGTTTGGGAAATTAAATCGAGTGAATTTAATAATAAGCTCAAACAGAATACAATCATTGTAATCTTTTTCATGTTTTTTCCTTTTAAGTGTTGAAAAGACAATAGAATACATTTTGAAAAAACATCTACTTTTATTATATTACAATTCTGAATAAGAATACTCAAAGTTTGATGTTTTTCAAAAACCTACTTTGGGAA
>JAUQWR010000696.1 GCA_030835065.1 Candidatus Kapaibacterium sp. | reverse complement strand
TATCAGGCAGTACTAAAATTTGTAAGCGCAATAAGATCGGTGGGCAAGTTGGATTTGCCGGACACTTAGAAACATGCGATGATATTACTATTATAGCACAATCCGGAGTATCAAAATCAGTTACTCAAAAAGGTATATATTTTGGTTCTCCAATCAAAGACAGGCTTACTGCATTCAAGATAGAAGCATGTATGCGTCAGCTTCCAGATTTGATAAATGAGTTTAATGATATAAAGAAAAAAATAATTGAAAAATAATTCTTTGAAATTATAAGAATTAGTATTAATTTTGTAGTCTTATGGATTAAAAAATTGTCGGAGATTTACGAAAATGGCAAAGAAAGAACAAAGAATAATGATAACGCTTGAGTGTACTGAAGCCAAAAATGAAGGTAAGCCGGCTTCAAGATATACGACTTACAAGAACAAGCAGAACACTCCTGAAAGAATTGAATTGAAAAAATACAATCCTTTCTTGCGTCGCCATACTGTTCATAAAGAAATCAAGTAATAAAAATTTTATTTGTAATAAATAAAAGCGTGCTTTTTCAAGTGCGCTTTTGTTGTTTTTATCATGCAAATGTTTATTTTTGCTTTTCGTCAATTGAAATTTTAAAAAGACAAATATATGAATGATTATAGAAAATATTTAGATCCCGAAACAATTGCCAAATTAGGCAATATAGAAATGAAAGCCAGACTTGTAGTAGAAGGGTTTATTACCGGACTTCATAGATCTCCTTACCATGGGTTTAGTGTGGAATTTGCAGAGCATCGCCAATATAGGCAAGGAGATGAAATAAGGCATATTGATTGGAAAGTATTTGCCAGGACGAATAAATACTATGTAAAGCAATTTGAAGAAGAAACAAATTTGCGTAGTATGATAGCAGTCGATGCCAGTGCATCTATGAAATATTCATCAAAAGGCATAATTTCGAAATTTGAATACGCTTCTTATCTTGCGGCTTCTTTAGCATTATTAATGATAAAGCAAAGAGATGCTGTCGGGCTTTGCACTTATGATACAGATATTAAAAGCTTCCTGCCGCCGAATTCAAAACCATCGTATATTAGCGAAATATTAAAGACTCTCGAAACTACAAGCCCTGCAAACGAAACCGGAACTGCAAATAGTTTGAATTTACTTGCAGAGAGAATTAAAAGAAGAGGCTTGGTAATTATCATTAGTGATTTATTTGATAATCCGGAGTCAGTATTAAATGGTTTAAAGCATTTCAGGCATAAAAAACACGAGGTTATTGTGTTTCATACATTAGATCCTCGAGAAATAGATTTCAATTTAGGCCGGGCAGCTACATTCAAAGATATGGAGACAGGCGAAGAAATAATATCTCAGCCGTATCAAATGAAAATATCATATCAAAATGCTGTAAAAGAATTTATTGATACAATAAAAAAAGAGTGTCGCAACCACAATATAGATTATAATCTAATAGATACATCAATGCCATTCGACAAGGCATTGAGAGATTATTTAACAAAAAGAAAAAATATATGAAACTTATTTATCGAAGTCACGTATAATACTATGTGTGACTCCTTATTTATAGTGCGTTTATTCAGCCGCAGCGATTGCGGCTTTTTTTATAAAAATTTTCTAATAAATTGCTCCGAAACCCCAAGTTCTTTTGCAATAGTTTTTTTAGACTTATCTCGATACATGCTAATATATCTTTTAATAAAATCATCAAGACGGGTTAATTTAGGTATATAAAAAGTAAGACCGCCAAAATGTTGTAATAAAATTCTAACTGTATCAATACCACAAATATCAGAAATCATTTTTAAATCTGGGGTTAAGTCTTCTTCTTTAATTAGATTAAATACATTATTCATGGCAAAAATCTCCAAAAGAATTTTGAATAAATAATTAATTTTGATTAGTCAAATAATCTTCGAGCATATAACACATATCTTCAATAACCACAGCGGGTAATAAGCCAGAGAACTGCATTATCACATGCTTCAAAGCAAGTTGCAATTGTGCTAATAAGTCATTTTGGTTCGAATTATTATCTAAATCGAGCTTAAAAGAATTATTAATAATAATGGATTTTGATGAATTTTTCATCATAGCTCCTTTTTTTATTTGGTATTTACAAATATCTTTGTTAAGTTTGCAAAAATTACACATTATAATTGTGACGCAATTACATATCAAAAATATGTAAATAATGCACAGTGTGCAAATTAATTTTTCGTCATTTTGCGGGGTGTTTATGAAAAAACCGGAATTACACAAAGAAATAGGCCAAAGGCTTAAATTAATACGACATATTATCAGAGATGGATCGAAGATTTCTGCTCGCGAATTTGGTGAGAGATTCGATGAAACACGTGATAATATTGCAAATTATGAAACAGGACGCGCACCTGTACCAATCAGACTTCTCCATGGATTGTTTTATTTCGGCTTTAATCCGATTTATTTAATAACTGGCGATGGTTCGTTTTTTGCACCTAATGCACGAGGCAAAGAATTAGAACGAAAAATTTCATTAAACAAAAAGATTAATGTTTTCGATCCAGAAGCTCTAAAAACAGAAATATTAGGTGAAACAAGCCCCAAAAAATTACCGGTATATAAGGTTGCTGCCGGTGCTCCTAAAAAATCAAATAAACAAGTTAAGCCTGCTCCAGTTGTTGAAGAAGCACCAAGAAGACGTGGCAGACCAAGACTGAGCGAAGCTCCAATAGTTGAATCTAAACCAATTGCAAAGCCTGTAGCCAAAGCACAAGCCAAGACTGCAAAAGCTGCTCCAGTTGTAGTAGAAGCTAAAAGACGTGGCAGACCAAAATTGAGCGAAACGCCAATTCCTATGGTCAGACCTAATAAAAAAGCAGCAAAACCAGCTGTAAAAGCAATAGCTAAAGCAATTAAACCAGCTCCAGAACCAATTGTAGTTGAAGCACCAAGAAGACGTGGCAGACCAAGATTGAGCGAAGCTCCAATAGCAGTAGTTCGTCCTGCAGCTAAAACTGCAAAAGCAGTAGCCAAACCAGTTGTAAAAGCTGTTGCAAAAGTTGCAAAGCCTACACCAGCTCCTATAGTTGTAGAAGCACCAAAAAGACGCGGCAGGCCAAAATTGAGCGAA
>JAUQWR010000695.1 GCA_030835065.1 Candidatus Kapaibacterium sp. | reverse complement strand
CGCATATTAATGCAGACTTAAATATAATTGAAGTTACTACAATGGATGGACTTTTTAGTGATTCGCTTACTGCTAAGGATATTAATCTATTGAAGTATGATGATTTAGAAACATCTAAAGAATTTATAGTCAAAATTAGATACAACGACAAAGGCAAACCTGCAATGTGCAGAATTGATGATAATGGCAAATTAATAGTTGAGTTTATTGAAAAGCGCCGCGCTGTTACTCCAGGGCAATCTGTCGTTATGTATGAAGGCGATGAAGTTGTCGGTGGTGGAATTATTGAATAAATTAATTAAAAAATCCTGCTTTGAGATAGCTCCATGTGTAAGTCAATGTATCTGACTGTACTAATGGAAGATCTGTCCATCTGGATATATACCAAGTTCCTTTAGAATTATCAGGCAAAATAGTTAAGTATATTTTGCCTGTAAATTTATTTGTTAAATTACTATTTGAATGTGGTACTTCCAATATATATTTCGCAGTAAATATAGTTGAATCCGGTGAGGATGAATCATAATTAGTTTCAGTCAAGAGTAGTAGCGGCTCCAATCCGGTTGGTATCATAGATATCATCGAATTAAAATATTTTCGCTCTGCATTAAGATTCCAATCAACAAATATACTTGGGAATTGCGCCTTGGCAGATGCACTAGGCTCAAATTTGAAATTTGTTTTTTCACTCAAACAATTCAAATAATTATCAATATTTTTTTCTGTTAATGCTGTTCGTAAGTTTTTTACAACTATTTCGGCACTTGTTGCAGGCTCGTTTTTGGTTTGCACAGATCCCGGATCTTCAGGCTCTCTTGTTTCAAACAAGCCACAAGAACTTATTGCTAATCCGATAGCAATCAACAAAAAAGCTAAACCATATTTAAATTGAATTATCATACAGCAACGTTAATTCTTGATTCCAAAGCACGAGTAAGAGTAGCTTCGTCGGTAAATTCGAGAGAAGAGCCAATTGGTACACCCGATGCTATACGAGGAGTTTTTATTTCCAGCGGTTTGAGAAGTTTTGCAATGTATTGAGTCGTTACTTCACCTTCAATACTTGGGTTTAGAGCTAAAATCACTTCATTAACATCAGCCATACGCGATAGCAATTCCTTTATTTTCAGTTCGTTTGGAGTAATTCCATCCAAAGGATTCAATACACCATGAAGCACATGATATAACCCGAAAAACTCACCTGTTTTTTCGATTGCCAAAACGTCGTTGGGTTCTTCAACTACACATATAATTGTCCTATCCCTTTTGTGAGAAGCACAAATTGGGCAAGGTTCGATTTCGGTATAATTATAACAAACCGGACAAAGTTTAACGTTTGTCATTAAAGACTCGATTGCCGAAGAAAATTTTTTGATAAAATCTTCATTTTGGCGGAGCATAAAATAAGTAAGCCTTTGAGCTGTTTTGCGCCCAATTGATGGCAGTGAAGAAAATGCCTCCACTGCTTTTTCTATAGATTCAGAAGTATAAATCATTTAAAAAATATATATTATAAATTAAAATTCAAACCTGGAATATTTGGCATAAAGCCTGAGGCTTTGTTCATTTCTTGAGCAATCATCTGGGCAGCATTTTCGCTAGCTTTATTGACAGCAGCTACAACCAAATCTTCTAGCATTTCTACATCATCAGGATTAACAATTTCTTTTGCAATCTTAATTGATACAACTTTGTTTTCGCCAGTCATTACAACCTTCACCATCCCGCCGCCTGATTCGCCTTCAACTCTTTTTAAAGCTAATTCTTTTTTAGAATTTTCCAAAACTGATTGCATCTTTTGAGCTTGTTCCAAAATGCTTTGCATATCAAATTTCATTATTTACTCCATCATTTGTTAATATTTTAATTATTAACATGTAATACAATTAAATATTTTATTCATATCGACTAAGCAAATTAAAAAAATTTTAAGATATAATAAAACCTCGATTATATAAAAGGATTTAGTATATTGCAATTGAGCAAAACTTTTTTGATACTTATTCGTAATCAAAATTGTATTATATGAAAAAATAAAATTTTGTTTGAATACGTTAAATAAATTGGACAATAAATTATCTAAACAAGTAAATTGAAAGAGGTAAAAATGGGAATATTCAGTAGAATAGCCGACATTTTCAAATCGAATGTCAATGATGCCTTAGACAAAGCCGAAGATCCGGAAAAAATGCTGAAGCAGATGGTTCTCGAAATGGAAGAATCTGTAAATAAAGCTACATTAGCTGTAGCAAATTCTATAGCAAACGAAAAAGGTTTGGAAAGAAAATTAGAAAAAGCTCGTAAAGACAGTACAGAATGGGAACAAAAAGCTATGCAGGCTCTTCAGGCTAATAGAGAAGACCTCGCAAAAGCAGCTCTTGAGAAAAAATCAATTGCCGATCGTAATGTTGCTGATCTGCACCCAATTTACGAACAAGCAAAAGCAACATCTACAAAGCTTCGCCAACAGCTCGACCAGCTAAAATCTAAACTAGACGAAGCCAGATCGCGCCAAAGCACTCTTATTGCTCGCTCCCAGGCTGCTAAAGCTCAAAAACAAATTTCTCAATCTTTCTCAGGTGTCGGAAGCGATGCTTTTACAAAATTTGATAAGTTTGAAGGGAAAATCGAAAAACTCGAAGCCGAAGCTACTGCTTTCGAGCAATTAGCCGGCGAAAATACCAGCTTAGACGATGAATTTAAAAAACTATCCTCCAGTAGTTCTGTCGATGGCGACCTATTAGCATTGAAAGCCAAAATGGGTATGCTTCCCGAAGCTAATGATCCCACAAAGTAAGGAGAATATTATGGATAAATTAGAAACTTATATGGAGGATAATAAAATGATTGAGACACCTCAAGAATTGATAGATTCTACTATCGATTGTGTAGAAAATATTTTAAAAGAAAAATTTCCTGAATATATTTCATTCGGGAATGGTACTTTTACTATCCAACGCGGATCTACTCAGGTTATGATTTTAGTTCGTCCTTTCACCGAAAACGAAACTTGTGTGGAAGCTGTCGCTACAGTTGTTGTAGATGCTAATATTAACCCTGAATTATCAAAATTTTTACTTAGAAAAAATGCTGAAATTCATTTCGGTGCTTTCGGTTTGCTTTTTGATGATACTATTGTGTTTCAGCATACAATTACCGGCACAAACTTAGATGCAAATGAATTATATACAACAATTAATTCTGTCGCAATTATTTCTGATTATTTCGACGACGAAATCGTCCAAATTGCTGGTGGTAAAAGATTTGCTGATATCGATAGCAATATTTTTGACTAATATTGTTTTTAATATCAATTAATTTATTAAATCGCATATTCTAAAATAAAAGCTCTGCTATTCGTCTTTTGCAGGGCTTTTATTATTTATGTGTGATATTATTATTAATTAATATATAGAATGTTCTAAATAAAAAATAAAATTACATTCGAATTGTTATAAAAGATAAAATATTCTGTTTTTTGGTTTTTTAATCGATTTAGGAGCTATTTTTATGAAAAAATTAGTCGCAATTATTTTTACATCAGTC
>JAUQWR010000694.1 GCA_030835065.1 Candidatus Kapaibacterium sp. | reverse complement strand
ATATCTGTTGCTAATATTTGAAATTGTACTTTTGGATATAAAGGTTTTAATTTTTCTAAAATAATAATTGCCAAAGTATAAGCTTCTTCGCCTGTTGATGAAGCAGCACTCCACATTCTAAAAACAGGATTGAATAGATTTGTGCGAGTAGATAATATCTCTGGTACTATAATAGTTTCAAATGCTTCAAATTGCTGTGGGGCTCGAAAAAAATATGTTTCATTGATTGTGATTACTTCAAATAAATCATTCAATTCAGTACGTCCGGCAGGTGCTTTCAAAAACTGTATATATTCTTCGAAAGTTTGCATTCTATTTGCCGAAATTCGCTTAGCTATTCGCCCTTCCAGCAAATATTTTTTGCTGTCAGTATAATAGATGCCACACTGATTATATATGAATGATCTTAGATCGTTAAATGTATTATCGCTCATTTCCATTTTATTTACCGTCAAAAATGGTGTTTGCCCACCTGTTGTTGATGGCTTTGGTTTCGACAAACCGAATTTGAATAATTGTGAAGCCATATATTTTTCTCATTTTATCCAATTACTTTATTACCCAAAGCATTTGTTTTATCGGCTGATTTCTAAATTAACTTTACAGCCACAATATTTTATTTTCAATTATCAAAATATTGATAACGTTTGTAAAAAATCTTTATTTACAATTCTATTCCGTTTTCTTTCAAATATTCTATTACTGCAGTCGAATTTCCAAAATGCTTTTCATTTAAATGCATCTTTATCGATTCTTCCACCATTTCTCTATCTAATGCTAATAATAAATCTAATATCGGACTCATATCAAGCAATGATTTTTCCATTATATATTTTGTTAAATAATATACTATGGATTTTTGATTTTCTGGTAGTGAATCCACCCATATATTTGTCAATTGACTTAAAAAATCAATATCGCAATTGATTGGGCTCAAATCTGAACTGAATGTGCAATATTTATTGAAAAATTTCTCAATAAAATTGCTTTCGCAATAATTCAAAATATTATATAATATATATTCTTGAGTTTCTGGATTATTACTCATAACTTCAAAACACAAAGCATCTATATCTTCAGTGGAATATTTATTTCCTAAAGATACTAATCCGGCAGCACGTATTTCAGGATCGTCATCTTTCATTGCTTTATATGATAATTTCCTATATTTTGCCGGGAATTCAATTTCTTCTCCTATTCGTTGATATATCGCCATAATAGCTTTTAATATAACGAGCTGAACTTCTAATGTAGCTGTTTCGAGTTCTTTAAGTAGTAAATTTGCTACCTCTTCGTCGTCGCAGCTCAGCGCTAGAGAATCAATAATTGTAGTCTTATTAAATAGATCTTTTTCATATTTTAGTCTTTCGACTAATATTATTTGTGCTTCTTTAGTTCCAATTTTTCCGATTGCTTCTATCAGATTCGGTTTTAATTCTGGCAATTCATTAAGTAGAGAATTTAGTTTTACTAATTGAGATTCATCCTGAAAATTGCCTATTGCATCTATTGCAGAAGCAACTACATTAGAATCGGAATCATCAATCAATGGCACTATATAGCTGCTATAATCAGAATTGGCAACCAAACCAATCAGATCGCAAGCAAATTTTCTAACGTCACAATCTTCGTCTCTCAAATATGGTAATAGATATTTTGTACTTGAAATTCCAAGTTTTAATAAA
>JAUQWR010000693.1 GCA_030835065.1 Candidatus Kapaibacterium sp. | reverse complement strand
CAGAAGTATCATTGATTACAGATGTATAGAATAATTCTTTAGCTAAAAAACCCAATAATGGAATGATTCCCATACCGGATAAAGCTGCTAAAATAGAGGCAGAAAAGGCTATTGGCATATATTGTCTTAAACCTGAGATTTTGTCGATATCGCGAGTACCGGTTCCATGATCTATAATCCCAGCGCAAAGAAATAATGCACCTTTATATAGCGAATGAGCAATCAAATAAGCATACATAGCCGCTATTGATTCTTTTGTTCCTATCCCAATCATCATGGTTAATGCACCAAGCACAGAAACAGTCGAATATGCTAATAGCTTTTTCAAATCGCTTTGTTTTAGAGCTATAGATGCTCCAATTACCATTGTCAAAGCGCCACCAATACCGATAATGTAATACCATAGTTGAGTAGCACCTAATAATGGTAGAAATTTTACAAGTAGAAATATACCGGCTTTTACCATAGTGGCAGAATGAAGGTATGCACTTACAGGAGTTGGTGCTTCCATTGCATTAGGCAACCAAAAATGGAATGGAAATTGTGCTGATTTGGTAAATGCTCCAATTGCAAATAATATCAATATTTCCGGATATAAATTACTTGTTATTATTTGATTTTTGAAAATAAGCATTTCACTAATTTCAAATGTACCACTTATGGTATTTATCAATATAAATCCTGCTAAAAGAGATAATCCACCGCCAGCTGTAACTAATAATGCCTGAAGAGCTGCATATCTTGATTTCTCTTGCTCATGATGGTATCCAATCAATAGGAAAGAGCTTATTGATGTAAGTTCCCAAAATACAAACATTGCTATGGCATTATCAGATAAAACAATACCTAGCATACTCGACATAAAAATTTGAATATAAATATAAAACTTTGAGAGTTTCTCTTCATTTTTCAGGTATTCTGATGCATAAAGATATACAAAAAAACCTATACCTGTAATAATTAAAGAAAATATTAGTGAAAGCGAATCTAACTTAAAGCTTAAGTCTATA
>JAUQWR010000692.1 GCA_030835065.1 Candidatus Kapaibacterium sp. | reverse complement strand
CTGCATTTATTTCAGGTGAAGATATTTTCTCGACTTTTAAAGATACAGATTTGAATTATTACGAAGGTGGTGCAGCTCAAAGAAAAACTCAAGGCTATCCACTTAGATTGCAATATGAAAATATATTTTATTCATGGGGTTTTGGTGAATATCGTGACTTCGTATTCGTATGTTATAATATCATCAATACTTCAAAAGATACATTAAGAGATTGTTGGATGGCTCCTGTTATGGACGTCGATATTGCTCGTGCAGAAAACACTTCAGCTGGTGCTGCCAACGATAGAGTTAGATATTACAATGAAGATCCTACTTTAAACTTAGCTTTGCAATGGACAGGTATTGATAGAGGTGAAAGAGGCCGTGGTTTTGGTTACTTAGGCTTAGATTTTCTTGAATCACCTGCAGTTATTAAGCATTACGACCATGTTGGTAATGAAGTAATTAAAGAAGATTCTTATTTTGTAAGAAGAGATAGTGCTTTCTACCATAATTCTAACCAATTAGGTTTGAGAACATTTCGTAATTGGCCTATTACTGAAGATCCAAAAGATGATTTCGAAAGATATGACTTTATTTCTTCAGCTTTGCAAGATGGTGATACCGGACCTGGCGACAAACGCTTTATGATGGCAACTGGTCCATTCCATATGCGTCCAAAAGATACAGTAAGAGTAGTTGTTGGTGTTATTTTAGCAAATACATCAAAAGGTGCTGATGCTGATGGTACTTTCGAAGATTTAGCAGAATTGGTGGCTAAAGATAAATTTGCTCAAGAAGTATATGATAATAACTTTAGAGCTCCTCAACCTCCAGATCGTTCTGTTATTATTGATGTTACTCCTCTAAATAATGCTATTCAAATCTCTTGGGACAGTACATCTGAAATGTCTGTAGATAGCTATGAAAATGGCCTTGATTTTATGGGATATAGATTATATAGAGCTCGTCGTACTAACTTAGACACATTTGATGTAGATGAAATAAGTAAATCTCAACAATATCCTTCAGGTAAAGGTGCATTTGGTTGGAAACAAATAGCTTCTTGGTCAATTAATACACCTTTCTTGAAATCAGTAAAACGTGGTGGTAAAAATCCAAATGACTTATATACACCATTTATAGACTCTTTAAAAATATTAGGTCCTGTTACTGATAATGCTGGTAATATTACAGACACAATGGCTATATCAGTAATGAGAATTTGTCGTGGTTGTATTATGGTGCCAGACACAGTAGTATTGGATGTATATAAAAACGATCCTGAAATAAAGGGTAAGGTAGTACCAGTAATATTTTCTATTGATACTTTACCACTTAGAAAACCTTGGGGAAAACTATTTTATGACATCGTTGGAGATCCAAATAAGTTTCCTTTAGTTTATAGAAAATCCACAAAGAATGAGAGATTGTTTAAGGAGTTTATGGTTGGTACAGCTGTATTAGACCGTGCTCTTCTAAAATTCAATCCTTTGTTCTTTAAACCTAAAACGATTTCAATTACAGATGTCCAATTTGCATCACTTCCAAAAGATGGCTACAAATACAAAATAGTGGGTCTTGATACAACTTCAATAGTTGAAGAATATTATGATATGAAATCATATAGAAAAATTGAAGATGACACTGAAACTAAATATGCAATTGAAGTATGGCGTCCGATACCAGTTTCTGAAATGATGAAAGATATTAATCATAACAAGATTGTATTAGACTCTTTGTATTCATTTATACAAAACAATAAAGTAAGCAAACTAGATTTTCCACAGATCGAACAAATTGAATGGATAAGAAAATATACAATTATACCTTATATGACTGAAATCACCAAAAATAGAACATTTATTGATATCGGTGATGACAATGAAGATGGTACAATTACTTATGATGAAGATCCATCAAAATCAGAAAAGATCTTGAACAACGTAAAATATTACTATAAAGTATTGGCTTTTGATGAAGGTGATTATTTACAACCTACACCAATAAAGATCAACGAAGCTTTCCCAGGTTTGCCAAACCTAACAGAAGCTACTGCTTTGAACACAAGGATAGGCGAGTTATCTAAATTCGAAGTAGTATATCAAGATAAAGAAAAATTGGGTGGTCTATATAATTTCCAATTCTTTGCATTAGATCAAGAAAGAGTAACTCAATTATTTGGTGGACATGAATTAGAATTAGAATTTAATCCTACATGGAATTTGAGTGAACTTACTTTCCCTGGAAGACCAGAAACAGAAAAGAAACAATATGGTCTTTATCAATCAAATATGAAATTAACAGATTTGACTACTAAACAAGTATTATATAATGGTAATACTTTTTACGAAACAGCTCCTTGTCAATTTAATTTGCGTGGAATGTTTACTGAAAAATCATTTTCATATGTTTTTGCTGATTCAGTAGTAATAGACACATTGGCTGATGGTAGAATTGTTAGTAGTGATTTTGGTACAAGAAATAATAGAGATATTAGAGTTCGTTCTGGTAAATACTTCTCTGGTGATTTCTTGAATCCTGGATATTGCTATACAAACGCAATGCAACCACCAGCTTTAGGTGCTTTAGGCTTTAGTTTTGACTTTACAATGCAACAATATGGCGGTTGGTACAGACCAGATGGTATAAGAAAATTAGATGGTGTTACTTCTTCAACTCCTGTATCATTTATTGATGATCAGGAACAAATTACTGCAGATGTAATTATGACTACTCAGAATATGGGTACTGCAAATTTAGGTTTAGAATA
>JAUQWR010000062.1 GCA_030835065.1 Candidatus Kapaibacterium sp. | reverse complement strand
TTGGTCTTTACTTTAGTCATAAATTGAGAATTAAAAGCCGAACCGCCTTCTGATTTCTGGACACCCACCAAATCAACAAATTCTATCGTAGCATTTACTTTTTTCTTTGGATTGAACATGCTAGTCAATAAATCCAATCTCTTGTCTGGAACTTTTACTATAGCTTGATTTGTATCACGCTTTTGCATTGAAGCAGTGTCCATCTGAGTTTCTGTCAAAGTCTGGAATAAAGTGGTTTTTCCTGAATATGGAAATCCTACAATACCGATTTGCATTTTATCACCATAATTATTGTCATTTCATAAACTTCAAAAATACGGAATTTATATGAATTATTAAATTTAGAAATGAAACCAGTCGAATAATTGAACCATATATCAAAAAACAAGTAATAGTATAGATAGTAATTAAATAAAAATATGAAACAGATTAATGTTTTAACTTTGCCATATTATTGTATTTTATTAATTTATCTATTTTGAAATTGCAAATTATTCAATTAAATAAATTATGTTAAATTGTCAGGTATTTAAATGGACAACAAAGTAATTAACAGAGCTTTTGGCTTGCTCTCATTCTTGACAGCATTAGTAACCTACATGCTGACAGTGCAGCCATCAGTACCGTTTTGGGATTGCGGTGAGTTTTCCGCTTCCTCAATTTGGCAGCAAGTGCCCCATCCTCCCGGTGCACCTTTATTCTTAATGATTGGCAAGGTATTCAACACATTAATCCCATTTGGAGATGATGGTTGGCGTATCAATATGGTTTCGGTGGTTGCAAGTGCCGTTACTATTTGGCTTTTGTATATGATCACTGTTATGGTTATCAAAAATTTCCGCAAAGAAGGTATTCAATCTGTTGGTGACGCTATTGCTGTTTATGGTTCGGCTTTTATTGGAGCTGCCGCATTCACTTTCAGCGATACTTTCTGGTTTAATGCTGTCGAATCTGAAGTTTATGCTGCTTCTACTTTATTTGTTGCGGTTGTTGTATTTCTGATGATGAAATGGAACGAACAAGCCGACAATCCGGGACACGAAAAATATTTGCTTCTAATTGCTTATTTGATGGGTCTTTCCACTGGTGTTCACTTATTAAGTATTCTCACAATTTTCTCTATAGTTTTGCTTGTTTACTTTAGAAAATATAAATTTTCGGTTGCAGGCTTTATTGTAATGGGTATGATTGCATTATTTACTTTCTTTGTTATATATCCTGTTGTTGTTAAATATATTCCTGCTCTTCTTGCCGGACACACTCCCGGAAAAAACGAAGCACATGAATATGCTATCGAAAACAGCACTTTCCTGACTGTTATGACTGTAGGTGCAATTCTTGCTGTTATATTCGGCTTCTGGAAAAGTATGCAATCTACCAAAGACATACTTAAACTTACTTTTGCCGGTTTACTATTAGTATTACTTGGCTATACTACTTATACTCAAATATTGATTCGCTCTAACTCAAATCCTCCAATGAACGAAAACGAGCCTAAAAACTTTAGTGTTTTAGCTTCATACCTCGGTCGCGAGCAATACGGTGATGCTCCTTCTTGGCCTCGTCGTTACCAAACTGAAGACTATTTTGTTCAAAGATATGAAGAACGCGATAAAAATGGAGAATATTTGTATGGTAGATGGATAGCTCCTGGCAGAAAAGAAGTTCAAAGAAATGATGGTAATACTATTACTGTTCCTTCATTCGAAGAAATCAATACTAGTGGCGAATTTGCTTACTTATTTAAATATCAGATAGATCACATGTATATCAGATATCTGCTTTGGAATTTTGTCGGTCGCCAGAGCGACGTTCAAGATGCTGAAGCTGCTTGGTTTAATAAAGGACAATCAGAAGAGCTGAATTATAAATCCGGTTATGCTTATCTTTTCCCTATAAGATTTTTTGCATTGCCTTTGCTTTTTGGACTTATTGGTTTGTTCTTCCATTTCTATAAAGACCCCAAGATGGCAAGCGTTTATTTCATTATGTTCTTGCTTATGGGTGTGCTTGCTGCTATACAACAAAACCAGCAAGATCCACAGCCACGTGAACGTGATTACTTCTATGCAGGATCGTTTATGGTCTATGCATTATGGATCGGATTGGGTGCTTATGGCATAATAGATTCATTCAAAAAGAAAATTATACCTGTTGGAATATCTGGTGGGGTCGTTCTGGCTTCGCTTGTTTTAGTTCCTTTAAATATGGCTATGGGTGGTTGGAAAATGCACAGCAGAGCTGGTAATTATCTACCTTTCGACTATTCTTATAATATTCTTCAATCTACAGAAGAAAATGCTATTTTATTCACAAATGGCGATAACGATACTTTCCCATTATGGTATTTGCAAGATGTTGCAGGCGTACGCCGCGATGTAAGAATAGTAAACCTAAGCCTTGGCAATACTCTTTGGTATATTGATCAATTGAAAAACCGCCAACCCTGGGGTGCTACAAAGATTCCTTTAAGCTTTGCAGACGATAGTATTCAGGTAGAAGACGAAGCTAATCCTATGGCTTTGAGCTATGACTTTGGCGAGCCTATGAATGTTACTATACCTGTAAAACCTGAAATTTTGAGCAAATATACTAATGACCAACGCATTCTCGACGAAGGCGTTATGAAATTCCAATTCCAAGGAAAACCTTACGGCGAACGCGAAGGCAAAATGATCCATTTATTCAGAGTTCAAGACAAACTTGTTCTCGATATTGTTCGCCAAATTAAATGGGAACGCCCAATTTATTTCTCGAACACTGTTGGTCCTGATGCTTTCTGCGGTTTGGAAAACTACTTCCGTCTCGAAGGAATGGCTATGAGGATATGCCCTGTTCCTCAAAAATCTAATAATGGTGGCGAAGTAATCGATCCTAAGATTATGGAAGAATGCTTGATGAACGTTGATAATAGCGATAATTTCTCAAAAACTCCTAAATATGGATTTAAATTTAGAAATTTAAACAATCCTTCGGTATATTATGATGAAGTTCATCGCAGACTTATGGGCACTTACCGCCAATTGTATGTTGTTTATGCAGAATATTGGTTGAAAGAAAAACATAATAAGAAAAAAGCTATCGAAGTAATAGACAAAATGAATGAAATGATTTCTGTTACTCAGTTCCCAATGTCTTTCGATTTTGAATACAGAATCAGTAAATTATTCGATGAAGCAGGTGTGCAAAGCAAAGCTAAAGAATTTGCAAACCTTGGCATTAAATCTTGTATGGATTTGATCAACAATCAAAATATTAAATCCGAATACATTCTTTATGAAGCTTTAGGAAGATATATAGGTCCTTATCGTTATGCTTCGCAAATGTATGAAATTTTAGGACAATATAAAGAAGCTCGCACAGTATTAGAAAGCTTGGTGGCTGTTTCTCAATCATTAACTAATCAGGTTGATGGTCAGGAATTGATGAGACTTCAGATGAATATTGCCGACGTCAAAGCTAATATCGACGAGTTGAAGATAAACGAATATATTCGCAAAGGCAACAACGAAAAAGCTTATGAAATTGCTAAAAAACTATTAGAAGAATACACTAATGCTAACGATAGAGAACATCAATATGGATTGAGAACTATCCAAAGCAAATACAATCAGCTCCAACGCAAGCTTGGTATTGTCAAAGAAGATACTAACGCTGTTGCAATGGACTCTGTTCAAATGCAAGTTCAATAATTCTAAATTGACTTTTTGTACCAAAACTTCCGAAATTTTCATTTCGGAAGTTTTTTTATACAGCAAATTGAAAACGTCTTTATTACCATCGAGTGTCGACCGACTCAGTCGGGCGGGGTGGATTTTCTTCAGTTTTGGGTATTTTAAGAATCCACCCCGTCTGCCTTCGGCAGACACCCTTTAATGAAGGGAATTATCTCCTGCTACCATTTTCCACGGTATTTATTCCAGCAACAATTAAAACAAAACAGCCCTGCAATTTCTAGCAAGGCTGTTGATTTTAATTAATTCTTTTATTTAAGAATTTTTTGATATAATTTCTTCTGCTTTTTTAAGAATAATATTAACTTGCTCGTCTATACTAATATTAGAAGTATCAAGCTCGATGGCATCATCAGCTTTGCGTAGTGGGCTAATAGCACGCGATGAGTCATAAATATCACGATTTGCAATCTGATCTCTAATTTCTTCAAATGCCTGCTCGATGCCTTTTTCTTTCAATTCTTTAGCACGTCGCAACGATCTAGATTCGATACTTGCAATCAAATAAAACTTAAGTTCCGCCTGAGGAAATACAACTGTTCCAATATCTCTGCCATCCATAACAACGCCACCGTTTTTGCCGATTTCTCTTTGCTGAGCCACCATTTTATCTCTTACACATCCCATTGCGCTCACCGGACTAACCCATTTGGTTACTTCAGGTCTACGTATATCCAGCGATACATCTTCACCATTCAATTCAGTAATTTGCCCGGATTCAGATGGTCTAAGATTGATTGATATACTTTCCATCAATTTTTCAACTTCAGAATCATTTATTTCAATTCCGCTACGCAAGCAGGCAAGTGTAACTGCTCTATACATTGCACCGGTATCGATATATATGTAGCCCAATTTTTCGGCAACTAATCTTGCAGATGTAGTTTTGCCCGAACCGGCCGGACCATCCAAAGCAATTATTATTTTTTTATTCATCACATATTTCCATTTAAAACATTCAACATTGATCCGATCACCAAGTCAGTATCCGAAAAATCTTCGAAATGTAAACTTGGCGAATGCGAAAGCAATTTATCACTGCTTACTCCGCCAGTAGCAACCGAAACAGATTTTATTCCATTTACTTTTGCACATTCAATATCTCGGGCTGTATCGCCAATAATCAATGTGTTAGATACATCAAAAACACTATCAGACATTATATTTGCCCGCCTAATAGCTATCATTGGCAATTCATTTCGGCTTTTGTTATCATTGCCAAATGCTCCAGCACTGAAATATCTATCCAAGCCATGCACTTTTAGTTTCAACTTGGCATTTCTTTCGAAATTGCCAGTAAGCAAACTTAAAAATACATCCCCGGAATTATTTAATTTTAAAATCAATTCTTCAATTCCGGGCAATAAACTTATAGTATCGGGATTTACTAAATCATTAAACCCCGATTCTAAATAATCCCAAATAATTTCTAGCTTTGCATCTAAATCTCTATGTGCAATTCCAGCTCTATCTGCTGTATCATATAAGATTTGCAAATCAGTTTGACCATGAAACGAAGGCATATCTTCGGGTTTTAATCTTACTCCGAACAATTCTTCTATCATATTTGCAAATAAATCAAGGGCTAACCCTCTTTTCATGTTCAAAATTGTACCATCAATATCGAATAGAAATAAAAATTTCTGCATAATCATTAAAATGGTACTTCATCATCAATTGATGGATCGGATGCAGGCACATCTAAACTGCGAGGTACTTGCGAAAATTCATTTACATTAAATGATGTATCTGATTCTTGGCGTGTGCCCTGTCCATAATAATTTGATTCGCCAGAGTTTGTGCTTGTTCTTACTAATGGGTAGCACATTGTAGCAGTAATTTCAGTAATATAACGTTTCTGACCATCTTTGCCTTCGTAAGATCTATTCTTAATTTTACCTTCGACGTACGCACGGCTGCCCTTTTTCAAGTTTTCGCCGGCTTCGCGTGCTAAGTTTTCCCACAATACTATATTGTGCCAATCAGTTACTTCTTGCCATTCTCCATTTTTGTCTTTGTAGCTTTCGGATGTTGCAAGTGTAAATTTGCATACTGATTGACCCGAAGGTAATGAACGCAATTCAGGGTCTTGTCCTAAATTACCAATTAAAGTTACTCTATTTAAACTGCGTGCCATATTACACCTTGATTTATAATGAAATACATTTACTAAATTAAAAAATTAATTAAGAATTTCAAAAAATTACTTGAAATCCTATCCCGTTGTAATTATCTGTTTTGTCATAAAACATTCCGTGTATGCTTGCTCCGGAATAATGATAGTATGACAATAATAGTCCCGAACCTTTGCTTGTATGGAACATCAAACCTAGTTGAACAGCTTTTTGCGATTCTGTCTTGCCATGCGAACCAGCCAATTTCCAATCTATTCCACCATCTAAAGATACAAAATCATATAATTTTTGCTCAAAATCGAGCCCTAATTGAGGTACTAATTTTGCAACATTCTTTGGTCTGGTCGAAAATATAAAATTATTCCCTGCATAGACTCTTATTTTATCTACAATAAAGCTTCTTTCGTAAGAAAATACAATATCCAAAAATTCTCTACTATAGACGAAGGGCATTTGAGTAAATACATAATCTTTGCCTGTATATCCATCTACCAAATGCGATGATATATGAGCAATTCTTACTCTTGCACCTATATTATAATTTTCTTGCTTCATAAGCATACTTGCATTGATACCAAAAAAATAATCTGATGTTTCCACAGGAAACTTAAAATTACTTTGTGATCTCAATCGAGTATATGTAAAAAAGTCAGCACCTAATCTCATTGCAATATTTTCAGATGGATTAAACTCAGTCAGGTCTATCGAACTACCTATATCTAATCTCAATTTTTCATCATCAGCTTCAATTATTGCACCTACTCGTGGTTCGAAAGTATTAGCTGTAAGTGGTCGAAACAACAAATCATCAAATGCTGTAGCTTTGATAGATGTTAAGCAAAATATTATCAATAATACAATTTTTTTCATTTCTTCCCTTTCAATATTCATGATATTAAATCAAAAAATATCAATTCTGTTCTTTAATGTTTTCAAAAATAGCCTTTCCATCGATAAAAACAAA
>JAUQWR010000691.1 GCA_030835065.1 Candidatus Kapaibacterium sp. | reverse complement strand
TTTTGCATGTTTGTTATTGGTACTGGTTGGATGTCCATTAGGTATAATTACAAAGGGTGGAAATTTCGGCTTTAGCGCTATAATAAGCCTTGGCTTTTATATATTTTATTGGGCTACACTTATCGGAGGCGAAAAGCTAGCCGATAGAGGTATTATGGATCCGGTAATTAGCATGTGGCTCGGAAATATTATTATTGCAATTCTTGGTATATTATTAACTCTTAAAGTAAATTTTGAGTCCTTAGATTTTCTTGGAATTGGCAAAATTAAAAGAATATTGAAAAGAAAATAAATTGTCATTTGTTGCCGAAGGCAGACGGGGTGGAGTCTTAAAATATCATTAACATAAAAGTTTTAATATTCTATCATCTATTCTTGATTTAATATATTTTAGAACATTTTCTAAATTGTTTTTGACATCAATATCAGTAATATGAATTATATCTAAACCTAAGTTTTCCAAATATTTATCACGAGATGAATCATAATCAAATTTATAATTATGACTATTACAATCAATTTCAATAACAAGACCTAATTCATCAATAAAAAAATCGACAATAAAATTACCAATAATAATTTGTCTATCAATGTCATATTTACTGATATCATTGCTTTTAAAAGATTGCCAAAGAATAACTTCTGACAAATTCCCAGATTTTCTTAATTTCTTTGCAATAGGAGCCAAAGATTTGTTTTTAGGAAGGTCCCAATAATTAAATAATGATCTACATTTTTTCAGATCAAATTTATTATAACTAAAATTTGTCATAAAAATGCTATGGCATAGATAAACATATGAAAATAAACGAAATATACGTAGTGATATTTTTATTCACCCCGCCCGACATTGTCGGTCGACACTCTAGTGTAATAAAGACGGTTCCAATTCTAGTTACAAATTATTAAAAGTATTTAGGAAGTTGTTTTAAAACGATGAAGAATGGCAGCAGGAGCTAATTCCCATCATTGAGGGGTGGCTGCCGAAGGCAGACGGGGTGGAGTCTTCAATACCCAAAATGGAAGAATATCCACCCCGCCCGACATTGTCGGTCGACCCTCAAGAGGGTATAAGACGATTTTATATTAATATATCTAAAAAAATTCACCCCGCTAGACATAGTCGGGCGGGGTGGATGGTAAAAATGACAATTTAAAATTTATTCACCAATTTCTATTATACCTTCGTTATCTATTCTTGATTTATCTGTTCGCTTCAGGTCAATAATTACCTTTAGTAAGGCTTCTTTTGCTATAAATAGTCTGCCTTCGATTTTTATAGACTGATTAACAAATAAACGCCCACTGATATTTAATTCAGCACCTTCGTTTATAGTGATATTATTCGAAATAGTATTACTTTTGATATCGACTTTGCCTATAATCACAACAGTATCTGCAGGTGATGGTATTGTTGAATTCTCCCAGGTTGTAGGGTTATCCCAATTGCCGCCCTTTTGAGTTGACTTGATTTCGAGTGAATAAGCAGTTGTTGCTAACACAATAAATAGAAATGCAAATGCAATAACATTTTTCATTAAACACCTATTTTCTAATAAATACTGGATAAATTTCGCGGGCACCATTGCCAAATTCTAGAGAAACATAATACATACCGTTGGCAGCAGGACTGCCGTCTGTTAGATATCCGTCCCAATAGTCGCAATGGACTACATTTGGTTCGCGATTTTCACTTCTTACAATTTCTTTTACAAGCATATTAGCTTGATCAAATATCCTGATGTTTACTCTGGTTGCTTCGGGAACGGTATAGACCAGTTGCATAATTTCAGGTATCCTGAAAGGATTTGGAGCTACCAATTTAATATATTTTGGAGCAATTCCTCCCATAAGTGTATCTAATCGGATACATGAGCCTTCGCAACAGAATCTCATCATCACAGTATCGCGCAATCCGGTTGGAATTTTCCAAATAAAATTCTTTTGCACAGCGGGCACTGATGCTATATGTGAGAAATTGTAGCCACCATCTAACGAAACTAAAATTGAAACCGTGTCGCAGGGGAACTGCATGAAAAGTGGATCCCATTTGAATTCTTTTGTTGGGCAGGCTGTTTCACTACTATCCATCGATACTGGAAATGGTGAAGGCTTCACTTTTATATTCAAAATATTAGTTGAGTCTGCAAATATGCTTTTTAGCCCAATCACTCTGCCAAGTATCGAACTTTCAGAACCGGAATCATTGCATCCAAAAATTGTAAGGCATGGTAGCTGTACTTTAAAATCAAAGATTCCTGCAGAGTCTAATTTGTGAGTTCCTATTCTGTACCAAACTGTTCCATCTTCGCTAAATTCGAAAGCTAATGAATCCAGGCAATATGCCTCACCCGACAAATTAATTTCGGAACCACTATAGAAATATCTATCTTCAATATTATCTAATCGTAATGCTGGTTTGTTGAAAGTTATATATGAGCTGGTGTCATAATTTCTAGCTGGATTGGAGCTGTTTGCTACAACAAAATATCCTGAGTAGCCGATCACCCTATTGTCTATATGATATTTATAAGAGCCTTTTTCTGTCATATTAGGATAATTTGATATGATTTTTACAATACTAAGAGAATCCCAAAACTGACCATTTCTGATAAAGTAAATATCGACATTACCGCTTCCATTAATTAGATTTTCCCATTCGAAAGTCAATGTATCGCCGGCACAATAGGAAATGTTTTGTTGTAAATATTTGGGTGTATTAAGCACTAATGTCTGAGCTAAAGGAGTACCAAAAACATAAGTGGTATCATAAGTAGTAACCACCATATCGTTCATACCATCGCCATCAACATCAGCGATTGCAAGGTTTGAAATTGTCTGGTTTGGTATAGTCATTGTAAGCACAGTATCGAAAGGCATACCCATACGAAATCTCATATCATTGTAATCTCTCATTCTTACAACCATAATGTCAGAGCCATCTACTAAGAAAATTTCTTCTTTTCCATTTGCATCATCGCCATCGAAATCATTGACACATGCAACCCAACCCTTGATTTTTTGAGTACAAATAGTATCAAAGGGGAAAAGATACTCGTCTGGTGGTGATGGTTTTGAGATTTCCGGACCGCTATTGTAGCGAAGTATAGATAATTTACTACCGGCAAAGGCAAACTCACGAGTAGATTGTGTTACAACCAGCTCTTTACCTCTATTATTTGGGAAAAATGGAAGCCATTCATTAGCAGAGTATCCATCAATATCGCCTGTAGCAACAGACCAATAGTGATTGTCTTTGCCTTGATATGAAGGTGGAAGGTATGGTGGCTCATCAATATTTTCGGATGAAGTCAATTGATTGCCAAATCTATCGTAGAGATGTATAGCCGACTTGCCCTGAGAACCGTCTCTGCCATTATATTCTTCGCATACAAGAATGAATAAACTATCACCAGTTGCATTATCATTTAAATCGACATAATATGATTTTATTTTTGGGCGATTACCCTTAACAACCGATGATAAATCAACTAATGGAAAAGTTTCGACAATGCTTTCGCTGCTTAGGTCAAAACCTAAGAGATAAGGAGTCGATGGAGAAGTACCTCCAGTAGTAATGTCGTTTGGAATAATATCATCTATGCCTGTGCTTGGATATGTAGGTAACAAAAGAAGATTTTTTCCTTCAAAATTTGTATAAGAAGCTTGTGCAAAACTCACTTCAGGACCTAATGTTACACGGCTGGAACGTACATCTCCCACGTCAGGAAGTGGGAATTCTGAAATTATTTGTCCAGCATTAAATTGGGCTAAGCCTCTCAAGAATGGAGGTTCTACAAAAAACTCATCGCCAATCACAGGTTTAGACATATTTGCAGTAGCATACACATAGAAATTATTGTCTTGCTTGCGTGCCATAATTGGTTTAAGGCTGGCAGAGCTATTGGGTTTAAAAGAATTATCTCTTAGATTGATAGAAATGCGTCTTAATATTTGCAGGCTCGAATCCAATTGTTTAAAGCCGGCAATATAAGCTACAGCAAGTGTATCTTGGCGCTGAGCTTCGATAGTTTCGAGTCCAAGTACAACTTGGCCCATAGAATTAATTGCTCCGGAGCTGGACAAAGTATCGAACAAAGCAGACAATCCTATAACTCCCGATACAGTTTCAGGGAAAACATAATTGCTTAGAGGTTTGCCTTTTCCATCTAAAATCACTAGGCGTTCTCCAACAACAGCAGCAATTTCGTTAGGAGCAAAAGGCAGATTTGAAAAAATCTTAGAATTGGGAACAATATTGCCAATCAGCGGTTTGACGTCGCCAGATATTAGCGGAGTGGACCACTTAAGCGAAACAGATT
>JAUQWR010000690.1 GCA_030835065.1 Candidatus Kapaibacterium sp. | reverse complement strand
CAAAATTTCTATACCTTATTGGGATGCAAAACCCGAAGGTGTTATTGCTTTAGCCGGAGTTTTTGGCGATGGTCTATATAAATCTACTTATATTACTTCTTCAATTGATAGACCAATTGAAAACAACAGCGGATTGACTATCGAATCTATCTATCCTCAACCTGCTAGCAATCATGCTACTATTATTTGGAATAATCCTGAATCTCAATCTGCAGATATTAATATTTATGATTCTTTTGGCAACCAAGTTTTTGCTCTAAATAATGTTTATTTTTCCGAAGGCACTAATACATTCAATTGGAATGCTTCAGAATCCAATATTGCTCAAGGTGTTTATCACATTGTTATTAAAGCAAAAAATAATACTGCTAGTTCTAGAATTGTTATTATTAAATAATTTGATTTGTCTTTATTTGTTTTAGGGCTGTCTTTTACTAGATAGCCCTAAACTATTTAATCTGAGGATAATTTTATGATTTTAATCAATCCAAATAGAGTGCCTTTTTTCACTGTTATTATGTGTACTTTCAATAGAGCTCATATTATCAAAAGAGCCTTAGATTCGCTTATAGACCAAGAAGAAACAGACTGGGAATGTATTATTGTTGATGATGGCTCTTCTGACAATACAAAAGAAGTAATTGCCCAATACCTCGAAAATCCCAAATTTCGTTATATGTATCATAAAAACAAAGGATTGCCATTATCTCGTAATGTTGGTATATTAGCTGCAGCGGGTCTTTATGTTACATTTTTGGATACTGACGATTATTATCTTAAAGAGCATTTAAAAATTAGAAAACAAATACTTCAGGTGTATAAAGATATTGACCTGCTACATGGTTCTGTCGATATTATTGGCAATAAATATGTTAGAGACAAAGATAATCCTCGCAAGCAAATTCATTTAAATGATTGTGCTATCGGTGGTACTTTTGTGATTAATAGAATTAAGGCTATCGAACTCGGCGGATTTAATAATCTCGATTTTGCCGATGATGCAGATTTTTATGATAGAGCTTATAAATCTCAGTTTACTGTTGCCAAAACTGATGTCGCTACTTATGTTTATGATAGAACTAGTCCCGACTCAATTTGCAATAAATTTTTGTCTAAATGATTGATTATTATAGATTTTTTTCTTATTTTGGTATGGTATTTGAGTAATATTAGTTAATTACTCGAAATTTGTGGGGGAAAAATGAAATTTTTATATAGATTATTAATATTAATCTTTGCTTCTGCCTGTATTTTTGCACAAGAATATGATTATCAATCTGCGCTCGATTCAATGAGATTCAAAGATAAATTCGGCTTGTTTGCTTCCTTTGATTTTAATATTCACAATGCCGATTTTAGGTCTTTCCCCACTGTCGAATCTTGTTGCCCCAAATATACTGATGGTAACGGTAATGGATTTAGTATTGGTGCCTTGTACGAATTTTTCTTATTCGAAAATAATTTTGTTGGCATTAGAGGCGGCTTTACAAATATAATTGCCGATCTAAAACGTGATGAGACAGAAATAATACTAATTGATGGAATTGAGGCTCAAGGTGTTTTTTCGCATTTTATTGATGCTGAATTGAAAACTATCAATTTTTATCCTTACTATTCATATTCTTTTTTTGATAAAATCTTTTTAAATGCAGGTCCTTATTTTGATATTTTAGTTAATTCCAATTTTTCTCAAATTGAAAAAATAAAAACTCCTGCCGATAGAGGCACTTTCCTCGATGGTAAATCTTATAGGGCTGATACTTCTGGCTCTATTCCAGAATTAAATACTTTGCAATTTGGTTTAAATTTTGGCATTAGTAGCGAATTTCCTTTGAATTCGACTAATTCGCTTCGTATTGCTCCTGAACTAAATTTCAATTATAGATTTACTGATTTTGTGAAAGAAACTACTTGGAAGGCTCACACACTGAGAGCAGGTCTGGCTATTAAATATTTGGACCCACCAAGCGAACCGCCTCCTCCAGCTCCTCCGGCTCCAATCCCTATGCCTGAATTAAATTTGCCGGCTATTCCTCCAACTATTTCTGGAGATATTTCTGTTGTTGAAATTGATTCATCACAAAAAGAAATTCCTAACTTTAGTTTGAGAATAGAAGATTTTACTTCTTTAAATATGAGACCACTGCTCAACTATATATTTTTCGATGAAAACTCTTCAGAGCTTCCATCAAGATACCAATTAATAAAAAAGGAAGATATTGATAAATTCAATAATTCTGATTTGAGAAGTTTAAATGCAATTGAAACATACTATCAAGTTCTAAATATTATTGCAAAAAGATTAATTGATAATCCTGATACAAAAATTGAATTAATCGGCAACAATTCTAATACTGGCGCAGAAAAGAATAATAAAGAATTGTCAATGAAACGTGCTGAGACAATCAAAAATTACTTTGTCGATGTCTGGAATATTGATCCAAAACGCATTAAATTGACTGCACGAAACCTGCCTAAAGAAGCTACAATGTCTGAAGATAAAGGCACTGACGACGAAAATCGCAGAGTCGAAATTATTCCTTCGAATAAAGAAATAATCGAACCTGTAATGACTGGTGATACACTAAGAGTGATTTCAAATACTAATCTCAAATTCATTCCAAAAGTAAATTCTTCTGCCGGCTTAAAAAAATGGGAAATCAACGTAAGGCAAAATGGTGATCTTATTAAAAAATTTGAAGGTAGTGAAGATTTGCCAAACGAACTAGTTTGGGAAATTAAAGATAAAGACGAAAGCAGTCCTAGCCGCCCAGGAAACTTAATTTATGGTTTTAAAGCTACTGATAAACTTGGACAATCAATTAATATTGATAATAAAAGAATTCCTGTAGAGCAGCTTACTATCGACCGTAAACGACTCGAACTAAGAGAAGACAAAGCTTACGAACATTATAGCCTTATCTTATTCGATTATGCTTCTTCCGATTTAGGAAAAGAGCATAAAAAGGTTGTCGATTTTGTCAAATCGAGAATTACTCCTCAATCAACTGTATATATTACAGGCTATACCGATAGTATGGGCGAAACTGATGTGAATCAAAAAATTTCTAATGCTCGTGCAAATGCAGTTGCTAAAAGATTGAAAATTGATAATGCAATAGTCAAAGGTGTTGGCGAATCTACTTTGCTCTACGAAAACACAACCCCAGAAGCAAGATTCTATTGCAGAACTGTTACAATTACAATCGAAACACAAGTAAAATAATATTAAAGTTTACTTCTCAAAGCGCTGCGGGTTGTTTTCAAATAATCCGCAGTTTTTGTTTTATTTCCATCAAATTTTATTAATGCTTTCTGAACAATCACTCTTTCGAGCTTTTCCAAATCGAGTTCATTTTCAGGCAAAACAAAATTTGATTCAGGACTAAGTACAAACCCACTAGAGCTTTTGTCTGTAAATACTTTTGAAATAAAATCCAAATGAGATGGCATTATTTCTGGTGCATCATATAATAATACAACTCTATCAATCACGTTAATCAGCTCTCTAATATTGCCAGTCCAGGCATAAGATTCCAAAATTGCAACTGCTTCGGGCGATATGGCTCTAAATTCTTTTTTTCGTTTATTTGCCATTTCGAGCATTATCATCTGAGCTAATGGTGCAATTGCTTCTTTCTGAATTCTCAAAGGAATTGTATTGATTTTACCTGTATTAATTCTATGATATAAATCCTCTCGGAATAATCCTTTTTCTACCAACTCTACTAAATTTCGATTAGTAGCAGCTACAATTCTTACGTCTAAATCGACTTTTTTGCTGGCACCTACTCTAAATATAGCTTTTTCCTGGATAGCTCTTAATAATTTTGGTTGAAGATCTAGTGGCATTTCACCTACTTCATCGAGAAATAATGTACCACCATTTGCAAGTTCAAACTTACCTTGCATACCTTTTGACTTTGCTCCTGTAAAGCTACCTCCTTCGTATCCGAATAATTCAGATTCAAAAAGTGTAGGGCTTATTGCCGAGCAGTTTATACTTATAAATGGATTATGATTAAAACTTTCGCCATGATGAATAATTGTTGCTATAATTTCTTTGCCAGTACCTGTCTCGCCTTCGATCAATACAGGCACAGACCTATCAGAACTATAAGTATAAGCCATTTGCATAATTTCGCTTTGAGCCTTAGAAAAGACACCAATTCTGCCAATTCCAGGCACCTCATGAATCCCGCCTTTTCTAAAAATTCTAGGGATTGGCGGCTGATTGGATTTGTCATTTATTGGCTTTTTATTTGAAAGCTCATCAATAAGCTCATTTAGCCTGTTTATATTTATTGGCTTTAATAAATAATCATAAGCACCTAATCTTAAAGCTTTGACAGCTGTATCGATTTCTGCAAAACCAGTAAATAGAACTACAGGAATATGCTTGGTTTTGTCGCTGTTTTTTATTCTTTCGAGAAGCTCCAATCCATTCATATTAGGCATTCTAATATCAGTAAGCACCAAATCAAAGCTTTTTTTCTCTACTTCTTTCAAAGCTTTGACTCCATCATCGCATTGCACGACATTATAACCGAGTAAACCATCGAGAAACTCTGCAAGAGTGCCTCTGCTTATTTCCTGATCGTCAACTAATAATATGTCCATCAATACTCCTTTTGTGTGCTTTCAAACATTTCATAATTTTACTTTATTGAATGCATGCTTTTTACTAATTTACCAAATTAAATAAACAAAAAATGATTTAAAACATATTTTTCAAAAACGGAGTGAATATGAAATTTTTAAGTATTTTATCGGCAGGTATTATGTGTCTTTCCGTTATAGCTTGCAATAAGCCGGGAACTGCTAGCGAGGCTAAATTATCTCCAGAAGCAGAACAAGTAAAACTATTATCCGAAGCTTATGCACCTACAAAAATTACTGCAGACATGTCTCACTTAAGCGAAAGAGAAAAAGCTTTAGTTCTCAAATTAGTCGAGGCTGCTAAACTATGCGATGCTATCTTTTGGAAACAATCTTCGCACGATGGTATTGCTGTTAGAGATTCTTTAGCAAAATTAAATACTCCTGATGCTAAAGCTATGTTGGAATACGTTAATATCAACTATGGACCTTATGATATTCTAAACGAAAATAAGAGATTTGTCGGCACCGGTTCTGAAAAAAAATATGATGGTGCTGCCTATTATCCACTCGATATGACTAAACAAGAATTCGAAGATTATATTAAAGCTAATCCTTCTGAAAAAGCTGCTCTCGAAAGCCAATATACTGTTGTGGTTAGAGAAAATGGCAAACTCAAAGCCATTCCTTTCAACCAATTCTATCCGGAAGTCAAACAATTAGCTGATAAATTGGATGAAGCTGCTGAATTGGCAGACAACCCAACTTTGAAAAATTATTTAAAACTTAGAGCTAAAGCTATACGCACTGATGATTACTACGAAAGCGATATGGCTTGGATGGATATTAAAGACAACAATATTGATGTTGTTATTGGTCCTATCGAAAATTATGAAGATGCTCTCTACAACTATAAAACTGCTCACGAAGCTGTTGTTATGGTAAAAGATATTGAAGCCTCAAAAGAATTGGATATGTTCAAAGCACATATTCCTGAATTTCAATTGCGCCTTCCTATCGACAAAAAATTTATCGATCCAGTAAAAACTGAAAACGAAATTCTTCAAATTGTAAATGTTGTCTATTTTGCCGGTGATTGCCAAAGCGGTACTAAAACTATTGCTGCTGCTCTGCCTAACGATCCAAAAGTGCACGAAACTAAAGGCGGCAAAAAATCTATGTATAAAAATATGATGGAAGCTAAATTTGATAAGATTGTAAAACCAATCGGGGATATTATTCTAACTACTGATATTCGTAAATATACCGACAAAAAAGCATTTACAAGCTTCGTTACTCTTCATGAAGTTTCTCATACTTTAGGCAGAGGTTTTGTGTTTGGTAGCAAAGAACTAACTGTTCGCAAAGCTTTGAAAGAAAGATATTCTGCTATCGAAGAAACTAAAGCCGATATTTTGAGTATGTACAATCACAAGCATTTATTAGAAATGGGTAAAGTAAGCCCTGAATATATCAAACAATCTATTGCTACATATATTGCCGGTCTTTATCGTTCATTGCGTTTTGGTACAAACTCTGCTCATGGTCAGGCAAATTTAATTCAATTGAATTTCTTGCGCAATAGTGGTGCTATTATTCGTAATGCCGAGGGCACATTCACTTGGGACGATAAAATATTCTTCGATAAAGTAGCTGAATTAGCTAATTTGATTCTTACTTGCCAAGCTAATGGTAATTATGATGAAGCAGGTAAGATTATCGAAAAATATGGTAAAGTAAATGACGAAATTACTCAAACTGTAAATAAATTAAAGTCTATTCCAAGAGATATTAACACTAGCTATGCTTATTAATCAAATATTCTAAAATAGCCTGTTTAAATATTAAACACCCCAAAAGTTTTCAAATTGCTTTTGGGGTGTTCAATTTTTATTAAGCCTTATACAAATTCAAGTATACATTTCTATTCAAAAAACTCATATTAAAATTATTCAATAGCATCTAATTTGCTATAATCCATATAAATAGGATTCCATCTATGCCCATCAGGATCTTTAAAACCAAAACCATAAAGCCACCCAGATTCCATAGGTTTTGCAAATATTTCGGCTCCTGCAGCTTTCGCTTTCTCATACATTGAGTCTATTTCAACTTTGGACTCCATATCGAACGACATTAAAAACTGAGAACCTGTTTCTTTATCCCAAACATTGTCCATGGCAAATTCTTTGAATTTATCTTCTACCACCATCATTACCATTACATCCTTTTTCCCTACTAATAATCCAAACATAATATCGCTTTCTATATCTCTTGGATGAAATCTAAATTCCATTTTTTCAAAAAATTGCTTTGACTTAGCAAGATCTTTTGCTGGTAAACTAAACCATATATCCTTTATCATATTATTTCCTTTATTGACTATATTTACAAAAAAAAGAGACCGAATTAATCATCGATTTAATTCAGCCTCTCTATCATTTTTTTAATTATTCGATATTATTTTTTCTTTAAATATTTTTCGAACATTTGATCTTGTTCCCAAAGCAGATGTAAAATATTTTCTTTTGCTACATAGCTATGGCTTTCTTTTGGTAGCAATACCATTCTCACAGGAGCACCAAGCCCTTTCAAAGCTTGGAAATATCTTTCAGTTTGCAATGTAAAAGTACCTGGATTATTATCGGCATCTCCATGAACCAAAAGCAAAGGAGTTTTCATTTTTTCAGCGTTCATAAAAGGCGACATTGTATTATAGACATTGCTTGCTTCCCAATAACTTCTTTGTTCGTTTTGAAATCCAAAAGGAGTCAAAGTTCTATTGTAAGCACCACTTCTAGCAATACCACAAGCAAATAATTTAGTATGAGTAAGTAGATTTGCAGTCATGAAAGCA
>JAUQWR010000689.1 GCA_030835065.1 Candidatus Kapaibacterium sp. | reverse complement strand
AATTAATTTCGCCATTAATAAATTGATCATCAGACCAGCCTGTAATGATTTCGACCGAGCCATGCATAAAAATTGGAATATTATCATTAGACCAACGGAAAGCAATTCCTTTGAAGTTTTGAACAAATGAACGATATCTCTCTTCGCTTTCTCTCAAAGCTTCTTCTTGATTTCGTTTGTCGGTAACATCATCAAAAATGGAAACTACTTCGCCAGAAGGAAGTTTATAAATATAATTTTGTCTCCATCCGATAATAATACCTTTGCGCTGAAGAGTGAATAAAAAGCTTTCGGGCTCTCCAGTATGCCATACTTTTTTTATAGAGTTGTAATATAATTTGTTTTCGTCGTAATCAATCATTTCTGATAATTTTTTGCCAATTAAAGATTTTTTATCAATTTTATCGATAATTTCACCGGCTTTATTAAAATCTTTAATTCTGAAATCTTCTCCATCATTGAGCACATCATAGACAGTAACTCCTGAACTCATATTTTGGAAAAGCTCTTTAAATCTGAGTTCTGACTCTCTCAAAGCTTGTTCTGCAAGTTTGCTTGATGTGATATCTTGAGCAATACCGGCAATTCTATAAACGTTTTGTTTGTCGTCTTTTACTATAAAAGCACGGTCCCTAATCCATCGAATGGATCCATCAGAATCGATAACCCTAAATTCTTCGACCATACCTTTGTTTTCGACAATATTATTAGTTGCATTAATTAATTTATCTTTATCGTCGGGATGAACATTTTTAGTCCATTCATTTATGTCAAATTTATTAGAGCCAGGAGTCATACCCCAAATTTTTTCATAAGCAGGGCTGAGGAAAAGAATTTTTTTAGTGCGCCAATCGACCAACCAAAAGGCATCCTGAATAGTATCAGCTAACTGGCGGAATCGGCTTTCAGACTCTCTTAATGCTTCCTCTGCAGCTATTGATGAAGTGATATCTCGCGCGATAGTCGATAAGCCAAGAACTTTACCTTTTTCGTCCACAAAAGGATAGACAGTAAGGGACACATATATTGTTTTATCACCGTTTTTAACAAGTACTTTATCCACATGGTGGATTTGTCCGCCCTCCAGATTGCCTTCTTTGAGGTGAGGTATTCGAGCTAAAGTTTCGAAGTCTATAATATGATCGAGAATAGTGATGGGTTGCCCAACAACTTCTTTTGTAGAATATCCAAAAATCTTTTCGGCACTGCTATTCCAGCTATGAATGCTTCCATCAATCGAAACAACAAATATAGCATCGTCTGAAGATTCGATGAAAGAAGCCAATCTACTTTGAGATTCTTCTACTTGCATTTTTTGTGTTATATCTCTCGAAACAGACAACATTCCGGTAATGTGACCTTTTTTGTCTTTAAGTGGAATTCCTGTATGCTCTAGATATAAGTCTTTTTTATTTGTTTCTGAAGCAGGATAATACTTGATTTGTTTTACAACTTGAGCCTTTTCGAAAGCCTTACGCAAGTAATTGTCCTGACTTAGCTGATCGTCTGAAGAATGAATAATAAATTCAGCTGCTTGTCCGATAACGTTTTCACTTATTTTTAGCACTGCTTCATTAGCCCATGTGATTCTAAAATTAGAATCAGTTTGGAATACTTCATCATCCAAAGATTCTAATATTTTATGGAGTTGGCTTCGATAGTTTTTATAATCTTCTTCAAGTGATTCTTTTTGATTCATTTCTTGAATCAATTCTTTCATTCTTCTATAAGCAAAGAGTGCAAATAGAATTGCCGATACAGACAATGTGAAATACACTTCTTTGAGAAGTAAAAAATCGAAATAGTCCAGCCAGCTTGTAATCCATGTATATGAACGGAAATTCAAGCTTACAAGCAGTATTAATGCAATTAATATTGAAATAACGTACAAATCTTGTTTAGCACGATTTCTATATTCTACATGCTTTATTTTTGCAGGTTCTTTCATTTCTATGATAATTATTATTAATAATATGCAAATATAATAAAAAACAACAGAATGCTATATTTATTGCAATTAATAAATTCAATTATAAAAGATGATTTGTTGTCAAAAAAATTAAAACTTAAAATATGGTGATTGCCGTATGATATTATTATTACAATTAATTAGTTGATTAGGTTAATTTATTTTTATTATATATATTTGTTTGTATTTCATCATAGAGGAGAACAAAAATGAGAATTTTTATCAAGAGAAGTTTGATTGCTTTGGCAATCATTAGTATGATATTTGTTGTCGATTCTTTAGCACAGAAAAAATCGAAATCAAAGCCTGCTGCATCCAAATCTGCAAGCATAGCTACAAGTACCAGCACACCATATACAATTAAATCTGGTATTGTAACATATAAGTCTTCCGTAATGGGAATGGCTCAGGATTATACTCTTTATTTCGATGATTTTGGCAAAAAAGAGTGTAAGTATATTTATATGAAGTTAGAGATGTTTGGTCAAGTGAGCGAAACTTCATCCAGCGAAATTAATAAAGATGGATATGTTTATAAAATTGATTGGCAGAAAAAGACTGGCACAAAGACTAAGTCTTACTCAGCATTGGGAGCTGCTGCCGGTATGCCCGATCCAAAAACTTTGACAGACGATATGAGAAATAAATATCAATATAAAGATTTGGGCAAGCAGGAAATAATGGGCAAAGAATGCCAAGGTGTTTCTATGGTGTTTGGAGGGATGAAAATGGAAGCCTGGGTTTGGAATAATATTGCTTTGCGTATTTATAGTTATACTAAAGATGGTTCGGTGATGATGGAAATTAATGCTGTAAAATTTGAAGAAAATGTAAGTATTCCTGCAGAAAAATTTGAAATTCCTTCCGATATAGTTATTACTGAAGGTTGATAATATTAGTTGATAATATTATAAAATGCCGTTTTCATTTGATTAGCAACCATACGAGGTCTTAAGTGTTGTTTAAAGAAACAAAAAGATGGAGGAATGGATGAAAGCAATTTTGAAAGCGGCATTTTTTATTTTTTTAAATGTCATTTGCTATGGGCAAGGTGAAAATTTATTTGATGGTTTGAAAGTAATTGATGTGAAAATTACCAGCTATACTCCAAATACTTGGGATACAATTGTTTCGAAGTATTATGCAAAAGAATATACTCCAGTAAGAATTGAAATTGATGGTGATGTTATTGACTCAGTGGGGATTAGAATTAAAGGTAATAGTTTTAGTCCTGAATATATGCCACAAGAAAGGTATCAGGCTTTTAGGCTAAAGTTTGGTGAGTTTCGTGATGGGCAGAAATATGATGGTTTGAAACAAGTGAACTTGCATAATCATGATTTACTCGAAAATTTCCTTTCATATAATTTATTTCAGAATTCTGATCTGATTTGTCCTCGTACAAATTTTGCAAAATTGTGGTTCGACAATAAATTGATCGGCATTTATATGTTTGTAGATGAATATGATAAAACATTTTTGAAAAGAAATTATAATAATAATGATGGAAATCTATTTAAGGCAGACGATAAGGGTGCATATCTAAACTGGTTGGGGCATGACCCAAATTTATATGCTGTCTATGAATTAGAAACTAATGAGGAACAAAATGATAAAACTGATTTAATAAAATTCTTGTATTCCATACACCATAGTAGTGATCTCCAATTAGTTGACTCATTAAAAAGTTATTTAAATTTGGACGCATTTATGAAATCATTGGCAATCGAAGCATTGGTATGCAAAGGCGATGCATTCTATGATTCTGGACATAATTATTTTTTATATCACAATAGCAGTACAAATAAATTCGAATATTTGCCTTGGGATATGGATGTTAGCTTTGGTTTTATTTTTTATTTAGATTTTAGTGGTATGCATAATGAATTTTTAAATAAAATATTATCTAACGAATATTTAAAAGGGAAATATTATTCAAATGTTTGCGAAATGATTAATAACAGCATATTCGATATCGATAGATTGATTGCTTTGATAGAAAGTACAGAAAATATGCTCCAAAATCATGAATTATCATTCGAAAACGGGAAGTCGGATGTGAGTATAAGTCATGTAAAAGAATATATAAGGAATAGAAAATCACAAATATTATCTGAATTTATTAAGTACGGATATGATTGCAATCCCAATAGTGTAGCAGAAGAATCAATTGTATTTGATGTTTATCCTAATCCTGCTAATGATTTTATTAATATTGAAATAAATGAATCTGTAGTTGACGAATATGTTGATATATATAATCTTTATGGAGAAAGAATATTCAAGCAATCCATAGATAATTATAAGAATATAAATATTAGTAAGCTTGATGCAGGAGTTTATTTGTTAAAATATGGTAGTTTTAATAAAATTTTTATCAAGCAATAAAAAAATATTTGCAGTTTGATAATATTTTATTATCTTTGATTTGATATTAATATGTTTCATTGTTGAAGGCTATAATTCGAACTATTATTAATGTTATCCTGAGATGCATGATAATAAACAGTATAGCAAAAAAATCAGAAATACAATGTTTGATTATAAATAAACGAAGGGATTTCCTTATGCAAAAATATCTAATACTTTTATTATTTGTAATAATAGAATTACAAACGAGTAAAGCAGAAATAATATCCTATATGCCTGAGCGCATAGATTATAATCAAGTGATAGTCCGGGGCGATTCGATCATAGCTTATGGCAATGAAGGAGTCGTGTTTTTGACACATAATAATGGGAAAAAATGGCAAAAAGTAAGAGTTTTTGATATTGGTGATATCCCAAAGATTTTTGATGAGGGCGATAAATTAATAGCTTTCAGAGATAATGGAGAAATTTCTTTATCTAAAGACTATGGTTTGTCATGGAAGAGCATTAGCCGACTAAAAGATTCAGTACATACAATTATTAAATATCCTGAAGGATATC
>JAUQWR010000688.1 GCA_030835065.1 Candidatus Kapaibacterium sp. | reverse complement strand
ATTATGAATCAGTATAGGCAGCAAGCCATTGGCAATATGAATGCATTGATGTATGCGGGTAAAAAAGTATTTCTTCGCAGAGATACTAGTTCTTTTAGATTTTTTAAATCTGCCGGAGCTAAAGTATTTGCTACTGATGATATTTCTGAACAAAGTTTTGAAGAATTTCTTTTTATTGACGAAGTCGATTTATTGCTCAATAGTGCTATTATGAGGAGCAATTTTAGAGAAAAAACATCTGTCAGACTTTGGAATTCTGTATTTATCGATTTGGAGGCTAGGAATGATTAACGTAACAAAAACTTCTATGCCCGACTTCGAAGAGTACTGCAAATTAATCAAACCAATTTGGGACTCTAGAATGCTTACTAATAATGGTGATTATCTTCGAGAGCTCGAATGCAAAATTGCTAATTATCTCGAATTAGAGCGCATTTCACTAGTTTCAAATGGTACTTTAGCTTTAAATTTAGCATTAGAGCTTTTTGATTTTCTGCCTGGCGACGAAATAATTACCAGCCCTTTTACTTTTGTGGCAAGTTCTTCATCTATAGTTTGGCAAAAATATAAACCGGTTTTCATTGATATCGATCCAATCACTTTTAATATAAATCCTGAAAATATAGAGTCTGCAATTACTGACAAAACACGTGCTATACTAGCTATTCATGTGTTTGGCAATCCATGCCTAACGGAATCAATCGATAAAATTGCAAAAAAACATAATCTCAAAGTAATATATGATGCAGCGCATTCTTTCGGTATAAAATATAAATCCAAAAATATCTTGCTCGAAGGAGATGTTTCTACTCTTAGTTTTCATGCTACAAAAGTATTTCATACAATTGAAGGTGGAGCGATAATATGCTCTGATAAAGATTTACATACAAGAGCCAATAGATTTCGTACTTTTGGATTTGAGCCAAGCCATTCAATGGTTATTGATAATGGCATAAATGCTAAAATGAATGAATTTCAGGCAGCTATGGGGCTTTTGAATATTGAACTTATTGACCATTGGATTGCAGAAAGAAAAATCGCAGACAATTATTATCGTGAACTATTGAGCGACAATATTAAGTTTCAAAAATTAAGTGATGAAATAACTGAATATAATTATATTTATTTTCCTATTTTGCTTGATTCATTCGAGAAAAGGGAAACAATTCACAAAATTTTATTCGATTCGGGTTTTAATGCCAGAAAATATTTCTATCCCATAGTCAATGAATTTGACAATTATAAATCAATTGACTATAAATGCCCGATTGCTAAAGATATTTCAGAAAGAATTTTACTTCTGCCTATATATCCTAATCTTGAGTTTGAAAATATCAAAAAAATATGCGATATTATTAATAATAATTTATGATCGATTAATAAATGAATATGATTAGCTCGGAAAATAAAGAATTACTATTGAATGCAATTGAATTTGTCAAACATCACAAGCCAAATCAAGCATTGATGCAAACAGAAGCCTGTGATGACAATTTACTTCATGCAGTCAATGCTATTGCTTATATTCAAAAACAAGATTTTGCTTCGGCTCTAAGGGAGCTAAAACTATCTTTTGGTTTTGCTGATCTTCCGTCTATCACCCAGATCTTTAAATTTATTTTAAAAAGAATTTACGAACATAATAATATATTAAACGCAGATCGTGCTCTTCGAGGTGAAGCCTTTAAAGTAATTTGTTTAGGCAGATTTCTTTATGATTTGGGCTATAATTTGGAAGTAAAAAATTTATCGATGCTTACAGGAAGCTCCGGAGTGCTCGATTACGCTTTTCTTAAAGCTTTAGCTATCAATTTTAACGTTAAAAATTATTTGGAAATCGGTGCATGGTTTGGCGAAAGCATTGCCAACTTAGCCGATGTAGCTGAAAATTGCATTTCTATTTCTCTCGAAAAAAATGACTTTAGAAATGTAGAATATATTGAAACAAATTTGAACAAGGAAAATTTTTGTTACTACTTTTCTGAGAAACAGAATAATATCAAATCAATTTTTGCTGATACAAAAACATATGATTTCAGTAATTTAAAAACAAAATTTGATTTAGTATTTATTGATGGCGATCATAGTTATGAAGGTGTCAAAAACGACACTGAAAAAGTATTCAATATTATTGATACTGAGCATTGTATTGTAGTGTGGCACGACTTTAAAAATATTTATAACAAAGCACTGCCAAATACTATCAATGCAGTAATAGACGCACTAAGTCCGGAATTGCTATCGAGAATACACTTGGTGGATACTAATATTTGTGGAATTTATCTGCCAGCAAAATATTCCGGAACAATTCCATGCTACCAAGATAGAAACGAAATTTTTTCTTACAACATTCAATTAAATATTGAGCAAAACCATTTAGGGAAATAAGTTAATAGTTATGGATATAAAGAGTTTAATAGACAATCTAATTGAAGAATTAGAGACAAAAATCCAAAAATCTTCACTCAACACACAAACGAGCTATTGCCCGCTTGTTTCAATTTGCATACCTCTACACAACCATGCTAAATATATATCTGAAGCATTGGATTCTGCTCTTGCTCAAACTTATTCCAATTTTGAAATTATAGTTGTTGATGATGGTTCTACCGATAATTCTTCAGAAATTATTAATTCATATAATGACGAAAGAATAAAATACTTTTATAAAGAGCATACAAATGCTCCTGATACCAGAAATTTTGCAATATCTAAAGCTGCCGGCGATTGGATTTTCTGGCTCGATAGCGATGATTATTTAGATTCTCAAGCTATTTTATTCTATATTAATACTGCTGCAAATTTCCCTGATTGTTCTTTATTTTATTCAAAAGTTCGAAGTTTCGATAATAAATCAAAATCAACTATTACTATTCATGAATTTCCTGATTGGTACTTAAATTCTAGAAAACTATTAGCAGATGTTTTCGAAAAAGGCGAGCATTTTTGGCTTGGAAGTACTATGATTCGAAAATCTGTCTATAGCCAGATTGGTAATTATAATACTGATTTTAATAGAGCTCATGATTTTGAATTTTGCCTTAGATTTATTTATTCCGGTAATTTTCAATTGAAATATATAGACGAAGTTCTTTATCATTATCGCCAGCATGATTCTAATATTAGTGGCATCAATGTTGCCAATCGTGATAATTCTTACACTTGCAGACTATTCGAACAGATGATCGAATTGACAGAACCTGAAGAATTGATGCCTCAATTGATGCTACATCCCGACAAAGAACTCGCTTTAGCACTTTTCTATGCCGGATGCGCTCAGAAATTTTTCCATTTTGGCGATAAAATCAGAACTTTAAAGTATTTTGAAAAAAGTAATAGTATAAAAGAAATTCCTGATGTTGCAAAAGCTATTGCTTCGCTTAAACAACAAATGGCTAAAGATTCCTCGAATTTTGAGCATTCATTCAATTATCAACCTTTAATTTCTGTTTGTATTCCTACATTCAATAGAGCTCATTTAATTACTCAAACTCTTGACAGTATTTTGGCTCAAACTTATAAAAATTTTGAAATTATTATTGTTGATGATGGCTCCACCGATAATACCGCTCAATTGATAAACAACTATTCAAACGACTTGATAAAGTATATTAAAAATACTAAATCAGGAATTGCAAAATCACGTAATTTATTAATCAACAATGCTCAAGGTGAATATATACTTTGGGTGGA
>JAUQWR010000687.1 GCA_030835065.1 Candidatus Kapaibacterium sp. | reverse complement strand
AAAATTGATGTTTCAATAAGTTCGAAGACTCATATATCTCCAAAAATCAATAAATCAAATACCAGTTTAAGTATTGCATTACAATATAAAATTGAAATATAAAAAAATACCCTCAACAATTTGTCAAGGGTATTCTATAAAGTTATAAAAAGAAATAAATTATTTCTTTTCTTCAGCTTTGATTACTTTTTTAAGTTCAACTTTGAAAACTAAAGTTTCGTTAGGACCAATAACACCACCAGCACCACGTTCGCCATAACCTAATTCAGCAGGAATATAGAGCATATAGATAGCGCCTTCTTTCATTAATTGAAGACCTTCAGTCCAGCCACGAATCACACCGTTTAATGGGAAAGTGATTGTTTCATTTCTGTCGTATGAGCTATCGAATTTAGTACCATCAATCAAAGTACCTTCGTAATGAACTTCTACTTGGTCTGTAGCCAGAGGCTGAACGCCAGTACCTTCTTGAATAACTTTGTATTGCAAACCGGAAGGAGTAACTTTAACACCTTCTTTTTTCTTGTTTTCTTCAAGGAATTGATAACCTTTTACCTTGTTTACATCGCCACTTGCTTTATTCATTGCTGCTTGTTTCTCCATCATTCTTTTATTTAATGTTTTAAAATTTTCTTCAGATTGTTCTTTTGTAAGTCTTGCAGTTCTAGCCATAAGCATATCTTCGAGACCTGCTTTAATAAGCTCTGGATTTAAAATAAGTGAATCTTTCAAAAGATTTACGCCCATATTTACACCAATAGAATAAGCTAAAGAATCTTCGAAAGTTGAAATTTTAACTTCTGATACTTTAGCAATTTGTGTTGGAGTTTGGATCGGTTCAGATTTCTTTTTTCCTTTTTGAGCATATGCTTCTGTTCCGATTCCAATTATTAGAAGTGCTAAAATCAACACATTGAGTTTCATTTTACCCTCATAAATTATTATTTAAAAAATACAAGAATGTAATTTAATATTTTTTTGCGAAATTTTGGATAATAAATTGTATAAAGTATTAATATTTGTTTCTTTATTTGTATATTTGAAGATTGTTTGATTTAAAAAGATTGAGGAAATATGGCTAAAATAATTGAAGGCGTATTCGACGCAAAAGGCAAAAAATTTGCAATAGTTGTTTCTAGATGGAACCAATTTATTGTATCGAA
>JAUQWR010000686.1 GCA_030835065.1 Candidatus Kapaibacterium sp. | reverse complement strand
GACAAGCACTTGGCACAACAACTCAGCCACCAAATCAATTATTGACGGGATTGGCTCTTTTTCTTACTTTTTTTGTGATGCAGCCGGTTATTAATGAGGCAAATAATAAGGGCTTGCAGCCATATATGAGAGAAGAAATTACTCAGGCACAAGCAGTTGATAGCATGGTGAAACCTTTTAGGGAGTTTATGCTTAAGCATACCAGAGAAGAAGATTTAGGCTTGTTTATTAAACTTTCGGGTGCTGAGCGTCCAAATAATATTGATGAGGTATCTATTTGGACAATTATTCCTGCATATTCCATTTCTGAATTGAGAATGGCTTTCCAAATTGGATTTATGCTGTTTATCCCATTTCTTGTCTTGGATATGATTATAGCGAGTACTCTTATGTCTTTAGGTATGTTTTTGCTGCCGCCCCAGCTTATATCACTTCCGATTAAAGTGCTGTTGTTCATTTTAATCGATGGTTGGTATTTGATAATCGACAGTTTGATGAAAAGTATTATTAGCCCGGGAGTAGGATAGTATGACAGAACAAATGGTGATGCAGATTATTCGTGATGCTTTCTATTATGTTATGCTTATAGTTGGTCCTTTGCTTCTTGTTTCGCTGATTGTCGGTCTGATCATATCAATCTTTCAGGCTGCAACTTCTATATCTGAACAGACTTTGACTTTTGTTCCCAAATTATTAGCTGTATTTGTTGTAATTGTTCTCTTATTACCTTATATAATAAGTACGATGAAGACTTATGCAATTGAAATAATAAATATAATTCCAACATTAAAATAATGGTTATAAATAACCATGAATATACTAAGGGTGTAAATGCTTGATTCCAACACATTGGCAGTGCTGACAGCAAAATTTTTGATAGCTACTCTGATCATGATCAGAATAAGCGGAATGTTTGCTACAGCACAATTTTGGGGGCACATGGCAATCCCAATGCAAGTGAGAATGATATTAATATTAATTCTCACAGTTGCTGTTGCGGCTCCTTTTTGGAATGAGCAACCCAAAATTGAATTTCATTTGTGGTATTTAGTATTGCTAGCGGCAAAAGAATTTATTATTGGTGCTGCTATTGGTTTTTCCTCAAATATTGTGTTTTGGGCAGCTCGATTTGCAGGTGGTATTATAGATTTTGACTTAGGCTATCAGACTAGCACACTGTTCGATCCCGAAGCAGGCGCACCTACTTTGGTTGGAGAAATTTATTCTTTAGCTGCTTTTATGTTGTTCTTGTTTTTCAATGGACATCATTTTATAATTGAAAGTTTATTTATGAGTATAAGGGCAGTGCCTCTTACTACATTTGAATTTACTGATTCCACTTATCAATTAATGATAAAAATATCGACAACAATATTAATATTAGGAATAAAAATAGCCGCTCCTGTGCTTGTTGCTATGTTTTGTACAAATTTAGCACTAGCTTTATTAGCCAGGATAGCGCCACAGACAAATATATTTATGCTTAGTTTTCAGGTGAAAATTGCAATTGGTTTGTTGGTACTATTTGTAACTGTACCATTGCTGATAATGACACTAAAATTTGCAATGACTGAAATGCAAGAGCAAACAATGAAAATAATGATGAGTATGAATCCGGTGAGAACTTAATGGCAGAGAACAAAGAAGGTCAGGAAAAAACCGAAGATCCGACCGCGAAGCGATTGTCGGAGGCAAGGGAAAGAGGGCAGATATCCAAGAGTATGGATGTAACGACAGCAGGTATTTTGCTGATCGGAGGCTCTTCTCTGTTTATATTCGGAGGACCAATTGTCAATAGTTATCAGGGATTTATGGCAGATGTATTGCATCATTCCGGATCAATACAGCTTACAGATCAGAACGTAATTCATTATTTTTATGATCTACTCTTGTTTTTAGCACAATTAATACTTCCATTATTGCTTGTAATAATGGCTATAGGATTAGTAGGCGAGATATCTCAAGTAGGGTTGAAGTTTGCAAGCAAAAAATTTACAGAAGGATTGAATTTTCAGAAGATATTCAATCCATTCAGTGGTATCAAAAAAATGATGTTTTCGGGCAATTCAATGTTCGAATTACTAAAAAGTTTTTTAAAGCTTTTGATAATGGGAGTATTAGCTTGGCAATTGCTGGATTCCAAAAAAGAAGAGATAATTGGATTGATTGAAAGACCGTTCTTTGATATAGCGACACTAATGGTATCCATAAGTTTCGAATTAATAATCAAGCTGGGAGTTATCTATGCTTTAATAGCAGCAGCAGATTATTTTTATCAGAAATGGCGATTCAAGCAAGACATGAAAATGACAAAGCAGGAGGTTAAGGAAGAAAGCAAGCAGATGGAAGGCGATCAGCAGGTGAAATCGCGTATTAGATCTTTGATGCGCGGCAGATTAAGAAAATTGATGATGGACAATGTGCCCAAGGCAGATGTGGTAATCACTAATCCGACACACTTTGCAGTAGCCTTGATGTATAAGCCAGGCGAGAGTAGTGCACCGGTGGTAGTAGCCAAAGGTGTAGATTTTTTAGCATTAAAAATTAGAGAGATAGCAGGCAATTCGAGCATACCAATAATTGAAGACCCGCCGCTAGCGCGATCATTATACTATACAGTAGAGATTGATCAGGAAATACCCGAACAATTATATAAGACAGTGGCACAAATACTAGCATACGTATTTAGTTTGAAACGCAAGGTTAATGATTACAACATTAATTAAGTATTACAATTTAATAATAAACGAAAGAAAATAAAAAAGTAGTCGAAAAATGAAGAGTAAAAGAGGAAATAAAAACCTTGAAATAAAGAAAAGGGAGGGGAAATGAAGTAAATTTTTAATACTTACTTTATTTATTGCTATATATTTATCTAAAGATTTTAGATATGTTACCGATTATAGAAGATGACGAAGAACGCGAAAAAGGAATGCGTAATTCGATATAGATAAAATGGATTGACTTATAAAGAATTTTTTTTCAAACAAGAAGGGAGAAATCTATGAAGGATCATCGTAGTAAACCAGCCAAATCCCCACCGGGGTAAAGCCAGTGAGGCGCGCACATGCAATGCCGATATAAATAGAAAATAATAGAAAATATTATTCACATAATGGGAAAAACAATATGGAAAAGAAAAGACGAAATCTGAGAATTGTAATGATTCTCGCCATGATGCTCGCTTTTTGCTTCGGGCAGGAAGCTTGGGCAGCAGCCAAATCTGCCGTTGCAAGCGGCAATTGGAGCAGTGGTGCGACATGGAATGGTGGAACTGTGCCAACGTCTGCTGATGATGTTACTATTTCTGCTTTTACAGTAACATTAGATACTGATGTTGAAGTAGCTAGTTTAACATTAGACAACGCAGCATCTGTTCTAACAGTCGGTGCTGGTGATACAGTTAGCATTACTGTCAACGGTAATATTGGCTTAACAGATGCCGGTGCTGGATTTATTGGAGTAGCAAACACTACAGGAAGAATAAATCTTATAGTAGGAGCTGCTTCAACAATCACAAATACTGTCGATGCAAATGGTACTGTTGGTTTGAACGTTCATAATTTTACAATAGAAGATGCTTCAGTTTCTTATGCTGGAGATTTTGCTGTTAGAATTACTGGCGATTTTGCTTTAACAGGTACATCTTCATTCACTCCGGCTGCAAACACAGACGGTACAGCTATATTCTACGGTGGTTACGAATCTACTCAAAATATATCAGTAAGTTCAAACTCTTATTGCGAGTTTGTTAATATTACTTTAGATGGTAGCGCAAATGTAGCTACAACATCTGATTTTACAATTCGTGAATTATTGACAATTACAACACCTGCAAGTGATGATTTTAATGCTACAGCAGGTACAATTACATTTAATCCAAATGCAAATCAAGCTTGCGTTGTAAACACAGGTTTATCAACAGCAGCTGTAACAAACTTGAAATTTTACGACGTATTGTTTAATTGCGCTTCATTTGATGCAACACCTGCAACATCATTTATAGTAGGTGGCAATTTTACAAAAATCGGTGCTCAAGATTTTGCTCCAACTGATGGATTTGTAGTATTTGAAAATGCTGATCCAGTTGGTAAAACTATCCAAGTTCTTGGTGGTACAAATAATTTCTGGGATATGCAAATTGGTTCTACACCAAACTTTAAAACAACAAAAGTAAAGACAACTTCAGACTTTTTGATTGGTGGAGATTTGATTTCAGTAATCAGCAATTCATCATTTATTGCTGAAGCAGGCACAATATCGGTTGATGGTGCTGCTGCTGTTATCACAAATTCATCAACAGGTACATTGAAATTTAACAACTTGACAATTACTGCAAATGCTACTGGTGCTTCTACTGCATCCAGCTTTACAATTGCAGGTAATTTTATTATTATTAATACTGGTGTTTTCCAAGCTTCAGCTGGAACAATTACATTCGAAAATACATTGCAAAAAACTGTTACAAACAACGGTGCTGCAACAGATTTGACAGTATTTAATGTCGCAGTAGCTGCTAGCTCAGATATTACAACTGCAACAGATTTTACAATTACTGGCAATTTGACTTTAGCTGCTGATGCTGAATTGACAGCTACAGCAGGTACAGCATATTGGGCTGGTGGTACAACAAAAACTATCACAGTTGCTTCAGATGCTAACCTTGAATTTAATGATTTCATTGTAAATGATGTTGCTGCAAACGCAGTTCAAACAACAAGTAACTTTAAAGTTAACGGTACAGCTTTTACATTAGCTGGTGCAGCTAACGGTACTTTTACAGCAACTACACCAAGTACAATCACATTTACTGCTGATGCTGTTTTGACAGC
>JAUQWR010000685.1 GCA_030835065.1 Candidatus Kapaibacterium sp. | reverse complement strand
CGAGCGATAAATAAAAGCAGGGAAGAACCCTGTGAGTGGAAAATTACTCCATTCGGTTGTAGGAGCAACAGCAACATACAAAGCTTTGCCATTCCCAGATTTTACTTCCGAAAGGAAATTATAACCATTCATATCAATAATAGAAATTCCTGAAGCAGCGGTAAGTGCTTTGCTTATATATGGTGTTTCAATCAATTTTTTTTGATCGGTACTGCCTTTGAACATACCTTCAAAAATTGGATGAGTTCTATCGGCATTAGAAAAACTAGCTTTTTGATTGTCAGAAAATTTTCTTTCATTAACTTTACCGAAACCTAATTGAGTAAGTCCATCAGAAAGTTCATTTATATTGGTTTCATCGTTTGCAAAGATTAATGCCGAGCCACCTGATTGAATAAATTGATTGATTCTAATGAAATCAGATTGGCGGAAATTTCCACCTGTAAGTATTGCAACATCGAAATTGCTGAAATTGATTCCGCCGATATTAGCAGGACTAAAATTACTGATATTTGCGATAGTACCAGAATTACCACCCAAGGCTAAATTGATAAATGTGGAGCTTGCAAAATCGCCAATCACTGCTACATTAGGTTTTTGTGGTACAATAAATCCAAAATATCTTTTGTTGTCAGTATCTAAAGCATCAGATTCGAGTTCGATTGTAGCTCTTACAGCACCACTAACTTTTGAATTTGCTGCAATAGAGATTACTCTGGATTCATTAGCTGGCAGGTCGATAGTGCGTTGAGCTACTCTTTCACCATTAAAAATCATGCTTACAACAGCAGATTTAATGTCTTTTTGAGAGTTGTTACGAATAGTAGCAGCGACTTCAATAGGCTTGTCATTTTGGAAAATGCGTGTAATTACCTCTAAAGAATCAATAGATAAATTAGTGATTTCAGATTTGGAATTAATACCTATTGGAACAATATAAGCACCAATATTAGGATCTTTAATGCGTGCAGAATCACCTGATTTGAAAATATTTGATTGGCAATCTGAAACAATGAATATTTCTTTGTTATAATTATGGGCATCATCGAGCATAATACCAGCAAAACTAAGGCTTTTGTCAATATTTGCAGAATTATTATGAATTTTAATATTCGACAATTTCTCTTTCAATAAATCTTTATTTCTCGAAAAAGAATATTGGGAGCGATTGCGAGTGTTAGCCATTTCAATGATTACAGCTTCATCTCCTTCTTTCATATTATCTAAGATAGAAGCAACTGCTTTTTTAGTTTGATTGAGTCTATTACCATATTCATCAGATAGATCCATACTAAAGGAATTATCTACGAGAATAATAGAACTTGTTTTGGCATAGGACTCGAAACCGGGGATAGTACCTTTAATTGCAGGGCGTGAAAATGCAATTACTGCAAATGCAATAAGAGCTGTACGTAATATAAGAAGTATTATCTGTTT
>JAUQWR010000684.1 GCA_030835065.1 Candidatus Kapaibacterium sp. | reverse complement strand
TGATGAAGAAATCCCTTTTGGTGCAAATTTAATTTTTGAATGCTCCGATATTGAAGGTTTAAAATTTGGTATAGAAATTTGTGAAGATCTCTGGGCTATCTATCCACCAAGCGCTAATCTTGCAGCCGAAGCTGCTTCTGTTTTGTTTAACCTTTCAGCTTCTGATGAATTTCTTGGTAAAAGTCAATACAGAAAAAATCTGGTTATCAATCAATCTGCCAGTTGTATTGCAGCCTATGTTTATTCATCTGCAGGACCTAATGAATCTACCACTGATGTACTGTTTTCCGGTCATTGCTTAATTGCTGAAAATGGAAATTTACTTTCAGAAAATAATCGGTTCGATTTCAATACAAATATTATTTATGCTGATATTGATTTAGAAAAATTAAATTCCGAAAGACTAAAAAACAATTCTTTTTCAGCTACTAAACCAAATAATAAATATAGATATATAAAATTCAATCTTAAAAATTCTCCAAGCGATAAATTTTTAAGGACATATTCTAAAACTCCTTTTGTACCATCAGATATTAATCAAAGAGACGAAAACTGCAGCGAGATTATGAATATTCAATCCACTGCACTTGCTAAAAGAATGAAGCATATTGGGATTACAGAAGTAGTTTTAGGGCTATCAGGAGGATTGGATTCAACTCTTGCTTTATTGGTATGTCTTCGTGCTTTCGACAAGCTTAAACTAGATAGAAAAGGTATTCATACTATTATTATGCCCGGTTTTGGCACTTCAAATCGAACTAGAACAAACGCTATTTCATTGGCAGAACATTCCGGCACAACAATGCAAATAATTGACATTTCTGATAGTGTCAATCTCCATTTTAAAGACATAAAGCATTCGCCAGATAATCATAATGTAGTTTATGAAAATGCCCAAGCACGAGAACGCACTCAAATCCTGATGGATATTTCAAATCAAGTCAATGGTATAGTGATTGGAACTGGCGATCTATCTGAAATAGCACTTGGATGGTCCACTTATAATGCCGATCATATGTCTATGTATGCTGTTAATTCAGGAGTACCAAAAACATTAGTTGCTTATATTGTGGAGTGGTACGCGAAACATTCAGGCGAGTCAGAAATCAAAGATATTCTTCTGGATATAATCGATACTCCAATTTCACCCGAATTATTGCCTTTGGATTCAAACAATCAAATACAACAAAAAACAGAAAGCAGTATCGGACCATATAAATTACATGACTTTTTCTTGTATCATTTTGTTAGATTTAATTATACACCAAAAAAATTATACTTCATGGCTATGCACACATTCAAGGATGAATTTCCTGCAGAAGAAATAATGAATTGCTTACAAGTATTTATAAAACGTTTCTTTTTCAACCAATACAAAAGGTCATGTATTCCTGACGGCATCAAAGTTGGCTCTGTGGCTCTATCTCCTCGGGGAGATTGGAGAATGCCAAGCGATGCGTCACCAAATATTTGGTTGAAAAATTTAAATTTAATTTAGTACAAAAAGGATTTTGATTATGAAATTTTTTGATATTAATAATCCGATTACTGTTGTTATTGCCGACGATCACGAAATTGTAAGAGCAGGAATCAAAAGATTGTTTTTAGTGGAAAAGTCTATTAAAATTGTTGACGAAGCTTCTAATGGCAAAGATGCAATTCAATTAGTAACTTACCACAAGCCACATGTTGCTTTACTAGACATTTTAATGCCGGTAATGACAGGAATCGAAGCAGTGCCACATATCAAAAAACATTCACCAGACACAATGGTTGTTATGCTTACTGCATTCGAAGACTCAGCTCATTTGGAAAAAGCTATCAATGCGGGTGCTGATGGTTACCTTTCTAAAGATATTGGTGCAAAAGACTTGATTGATGCTGTCGAAAAAGTTGTGCTCGGCGAAAGAGTATTTAGCAAATCAATAATAAATATTATGCAAAAAAAATACTCGATAGAAAATAACCAACCTACTCCTATTTCAATAACTAAACGCGAACAAGAAATATTAAATTTAGTTGCTGATGGGCTTACAAGCTCTGACATTGCAGAAAAATTGAGTTTAAGCATTAGAACTGTCGAATCTCATAGATACAATTTAATGCAAAAACTGGAAGTTAGTAATACTGCCGGTTTGGTAAAATATGCTATAAAACAAAAAGTTATTAATTAAATAACAATTTTAATAATTTTTCTCTACGAATACTTATATCAAATTTGCGGGCATGCTCAGAGAATTCACGTCTTTGAGCCGGACTCAGTGAGAAGGATTTTTTATAAGCTTTTTTGTATTCTTCTTGATTGCATGCAATTTCGCTATATCCTTTTGTAATTTCAGGAAGAGCTCCTCCATTAGATACAATTGGCATTGCACCACAAGCCATTGCTTCTAGTACTGCTACCCCAAATGTTTCTTCAATAGAATACTGACAATAAGCAGCTGCTCTCTTAT
>JAUQWR010000683.1 GCA_030835065.1 Candidatus Kapaibacterium sp. | reverse complement strand
TGGCTTTGCAAATGCAAAATTTATCATACCTAATCCTGCTACAATGGTTTCTATTGCAAAAATGGATCCTGTGGTTGTTACTTTTCTTGTTGGATTGGCAGTTACTTCCATTTTAGTTATCAAAAGAGTAAAAGCTGCAATGATTTTCGGTATTATCTTTACTACACTTGCAGCTATTCCAATTGGCAGACTCTATGGCGATGCATCTGCAATTAACTTTGGAATTCCTACTTTGGTTACTTTCAGCGGAATTTTTTCAGCACCTGATTTCAGCTTATTGCTTAAGTTAGATTTCGTCAATTCACTTCACTTCGCTGTTTGGCCCGTTATTTTTGCGATTGTATTCACAGATATGTTCGATAGTCTTTCTACATTTGTTGGTGTTGCAGAAGCCGCAGACTTATTTGATGAAACCGGCGAACCAAGAAATGTGAAACAAGCTTTGATTGTAGATTCATTTGCAACTGGTGTTGCCGGATTATTGGGATCAAGTGCTGGTACTGCTTATATAGAATCTGCTACCGGTATCGAAGAAGGTGGACGTACAGGACTTACAGCAGTAACTGCTGCAATATTATTCCTACCATTTATGTTTCTTTCGCCACTTTTATCGATTGTGCCTGCAATTGCTACTGCTCCGGCATTAGTCTTAGTGGGTGTATTTATGCTCAAGCCTGTTACTAAAGTTCAATGGAACAAATTAGATGATGCTATTCCTGCATTTTTGGCTTTAGTATTGATTCCATATACATATTCAATTACTCAAGGTATTATTTGGGGATTTTTAAGCTGGACAGTAATAAAATTATTGACTGGAAAGCATAAAGAAGTTACTCCAACTCTTATCATTATCGATTTATTTGCAATATTATCATTGATTTTGCATTAATAATCTAATAATTCAGAGCCGTAATTTAATACGGCTCTGTTTTTGTATTTACTTAATAGTTTTTCTTACAAGTATAAGTGCTTTCTTCAGTATTTTTAAATTTCTTCCAATATCAAGAATATTCATTTGCAAATTTGCCATGAGCTAAAGGCAACCACTTCTTTTCTTAAAATATTTACATGTATTTATAATATTAAATAAGGTTTCTTCAATCCATCATCTTGATCAATTTTCAAATTAGGAATTTCTCGATATTTTAATGTATCCCCATTTTTCAATCTAAATTCTAGACTTAAGAAGAAATTCTTATGACAATAATAGTATCTAGTATCCATATAAATGGATTTTACATAATCACTATTTATTATTCTTCCTTCAAATTGCAGGAATAATCTATGTATAGTAACACTATCTAGATTTGTAACAATATTTGGTGTATGCTCATTCATTCCTCTTAATATATATGGAGGACCGGTGGAATAAAAACCATTACTTCCTTTATTATCTATACTATCATATAATATGGTAGTTTTCCAAAAGACAAAGGAACTTAATGTTTTAAATGCATCATCACTGATTGACATATTCAAACTATTATTTCTAAATTGATTCGAAATAACTGAATAATAGGAAGTATCTTTATATTTCGATAATGCTAAATAATTATTACAAGGAGAGTCGAAATAGAAATGAATCATTGAAATATCATTTAGAGTATCTTTTGTTAAACAGACTATATTATCATTAGATATTAACATATTGGGTTATATTATTAGGACAATTACTTATACTAAATCCTTATTATCTTTCGATAATTTTATAATAAAAACTATTCAAATATATTTTTCTTCAAATTTCATACTGTTCAATTTTTTCTTTTTTACTTTATTTTCTAAGGAGTTTTAATCATACTTCAATTATAATCAAGTGTCATATAATAATGTTTTTTATTTTTTGATATTGCATGCAAAAGCCACTTATTATTAATGTATATAAATTTCATTTGAAAGCTATTTATTTGTGGTTCAAGAAAGTATTGTGAAGTATTATTGCTTGGCGATTCTAAATATTTAACCAACCAATACTCTTCGTCTGGTGTTTTTATCACGCTATCTCTTGTTCTATATTCATCAATTTCAAATGGTAAATATTTTGATAGTATTTTACTTTTTGAAGTATCTTTAATAAAAGATTTAAAAAAAGTAAAACTACTATCTTCGATTGAATCAAATTGTGTTATATTTTTATCATAATAATTCGAATTGATTATTTTCTCATATACATCATCCTTAGTATGAAGTAATTCATTAATAAAATTATATTTGTTAATAAAATTAGTTGTATTGGCACTATCTATAGCTTCTATCTTATATTTGTTGTTTTTCAATGGCTTATAAGTTACATTATGATCTTCGGTATATGCTTTACTAATAAATCTTTCATAATTACTTTTATTCGAAAAAATAATAGTAGCACTTTCATTGCTTATATGCCTTAATACCCATTTTTCAATTCTATCAAAATATACAAATTTTACATTTATCTTGTCATACCAATATAATGATGTATCAGAGTAATCAGGATATATAGTAAAACATTCATAAATAAGTTTATTATAAGTAATATATTTCTTTTTTACATTTATTGAATCAATATATCTATTTAAATAATTTTCAAAAGGCAAATTGTTTCTATACTTTGAACGGCCTAAATATTCGAAGTCTAAATCTGATATATAGAAACAATAATTCATTTTTTCGAAGTATTTGAAATATTCTGTTTTATTTTCAGGTATAACCAGCCTTGTTATACCTTCCATATAAAACTCTGAACACTTAACAATAGAATCAGCTTGCTCAGGGTTATTTAATATATTTTTTATTAATGCCATCTTTTGTTCGATTCTGTAATCTATTTGATTCGATTGAGATAACAATTCCTCAGCCGAACTAACTAAAATATATAAGATTAATAATTTTATATATACATCTCTCATTATACTTTTTTTACCTTATATTTCACTAATTTATAATATTAAATAAGGTTTCTTCAATCCATCATCTTCATCTATTTTCAAATTAGGAATTTCTCGATATTTTAATGTATCCCCATTTATCAATCTAAATTCTATACTTAAGAAGAAATTCTTATGACCATAATAGTATCTAGGATCCATATAAATGGATTTTACATAATCACTATTTATTATTTTTCCTTTAAATTGTGGAAATAATCTATGTATTGTAACACTATCTAGATTTGTTACTACATTTGGTGTATATTCATTTATATTTCGAATGTAACAAGGCAAATCTGGATATGAACGAATCTTGGCTTTAGCAGGAGATTCATGATTATAGAAACTTACTACATTCCAAAACACAAATGAGCAAAATGTCTTTTCTCCTATATTTTTTAAATATATAATATACTCACTACTAGCATTTAATGTCTTTAAAAGACTGTCATTTACTAGAGGATCACTTTTCCCTTTCCAAGAATATCCTGGAATGAATTGGTAAAAAGAAGTATCTTTATATTTAATAAAATTTGTTGTGTTATGAAGTCCAATAAATAGATTAAAACCAATCATTGAGATATCATCAATAGTATCTTTGGTGGAATAGATTATTTCATTATCAGTTATTAACATATTGGTATGTAATTTTTCTAATTTCTCATTTTTAGAAGTTTCTATAGGTATTGTAAAGAATTTATCGTCAATTAGTGCCGGCTTCTTAATCTCTTTACATGAGACCAATAAAGAAAATAAAAGAAAAACTAATTGTGCTGACCTATATATGATTTTTCTTCTTCTATTTGAATATACATGTCTGTTTATATTTTTAGGACAACTATACATACTAAATCCTTATTATCTTTCGATAATTTTATAAAAACTATTCAAATATATTTTTCATCATATTACATACTGTTCAATTTATTCTTTTTTACTTTATTTTCAAAGGAGTTTTATTAATTCAAATCCATATTTGACTAATTTATTCTCAATAATTATATTAAATTTCAATTTGCATTTATAAGCTTACTTTATCTTTTTACAATTTTTCTGCTTCCAACTTTCTTTAATTTATTTCCTTGTATTCTTAGTGTATTCCCCACTGGCGTGGGGATGAAACTTCTTCCAGCTGGTTTCGAGTGCCTCATCCACCGTTTGGTATTGATCGAGCAACTAATTTCACACAAGCTCCCCTTCGACAAGCTCCCCTTCGACAGGCTCAGGGACCGCACTTCGACATGTTTTGGGTCGGACACTTCGACAAGCTCAGGGACCGCTCCTTCGACAGGCTTAGGGACCTTGTCAGGATTTTTATAATTGCTGGATTCATTAAATTATTTTTTTTGTTTTCAAAAATTTTATTATTTTAATTTATCATTTATTGAGTGTACGTAAATAAATGAGTTAGGCGTAATGCTACACAACATTACAATGTAATGCCTTTAGTTTTAAAAACAAATTAATTAAATATGAAATATATCTGTCCATTAATTACAGTATCTGATATGAAACTGTCTCGTGATTTTTACGAAAATTTATTAGACCAAA
>JAUQWR010000682.1 GCA_030835065.1 Candidatus Kapaibacterium sp. | reverse complement strand
TTCCGCGTAGAGGATATCGTAAAATATCGATTAAAATAGCTTCGCCGGACGATATATTAAATCGCTCGCATGGCGAAGTTACAAAACCGGAAACGATCAATTATAGATCTTTCCGCCCCGAAAAAGACGGTCTTTTCTGCGAAAAGATTTTCGGTCCGATTAGAGACTGGGAATGTGCTTGCGGTAAATATAAAAGAATCAGATATAAAGGCATTGTTTGTGACCGTTGCGGCGTTGAAGTTACTCAAAAATCTGTTCGCCGCGAACGCATGGGCCATATTATGCTTGCTGTTCCTGTTGTGCATATTTGGTTCCTAAGAACTCTTCCAAGTAAAATTAGTGCTATCCTTGGTATGCCTACCAAAGATATTGAACGAATCGTTTACTATGAATCATATATAGTTGTTCAGCCTGGCAAAACAGGTTTGCAAACAAAAGACTTATTGACTGAAGAGCAGTATCTAGACGTTATCGATAATCTCGGCAAAGAAAACTGGGAAATGGATGATGAAGATCCTAATAAATTTATTGCTCTTATTGGTGGCGAAGCTGTTAAAGAACTTCTCAAAAGAGTTGATCCAGACAAAGACTATCGCAACCTAAAAGAAATATTGAAAACAGAAACTTCGCAGCAAAAGAAAGCTGAATTGCTTAAGAGATTGAGAATTCTTGATGCATTCCGCCAATCTTTGCGCGGGGATATTCCAAATTCACCACATTGGATGGTACTCGACGTAATACCTGTTACTCCACCAGACTTGCGTCCTTTGGTTCCACTCGAAGGCGGTAGATTTGCTACATCCGATCTTAATGACTTATATCGTAGAGTGATTATTCGTAATAATCGCTTGAAGAGATTGATAGATATTAAAGCTCCTGAAGTAATTTTGCGTAACGAAAAACGTATGCTTCAGGAATCTGTTGATGCATTGTTTGATAATAGCCGCCGTGCAGTGCGCAGCGAATCTCAACGTGCATTGAAATCTTTGGCAGACACTTTGAAAGGCAAGACTGGTAGATTCCGTCAAAACTTGCTCGGTAAGCGTGTGGATTATTCAGGCCGTTCTGTTATCGTGGTTGGTCCTGAATTGCGTATCCATGAATGCGGTCTTCCTAAAGATATGGCTGTCGAATTGTTCAAGCCATTTATTATTCGCCGTTTGATTGAGCGTGGTCACGTTAAAACTGTGAAAAGCGCCAAGAAAATGGTCGAAAGAAAAACTAATGAAGTGTGGGATATTTTAGAAAAAGTAATCGAAGGACACCCAGTACTTCTCAACCGTGCTCCTACACTTCACAGACTTGGTATTCAAGCATTCCAGCCAAGACTTATCGAAGGTAAAGCTATTCAGTTGCATCCGCTTGTTTGTACTGCGTTCAACGCGGACTTTGACGGCGATCAGATGGCTGTGCACGTTCCTATTAGCTATGAATCTCAGCTCGAAGCACTTTTGCTTATGCTTGCTCCTCATAATATCGTTCATACTCAAAATGGCGACCCTATTGCGGTTCCATCACAAGACATGGTTTTGGGCGTTTATTATTTGACAAAGTATAGAAGTGGTGCCAATGGCGAAGGTAAAATATTCTCTTCAGTAGATGAAGTTATTATTGCTTATAATTCTAAAGTTATTGATCTTCATGCAAAAATCAAAGTACGTTACAATG
>JAUQWR010000681.1 GCA_030835065.1 Candidatus Kapaibacterium sp. | reverse complement strand
ATTAGTTTTAAAGGATTATTATCATGAATATAAATGGTTTCGATGCTTCCATGGATTCGCTTTTTGACTCCCAAGAATCTATTGACATTAAAAGAATTAACCAACTTGTAGATTTAATTAATAAATACGATTATCATTATTATGTTTTAGCTGAGTCATTAGTTTCTGATAGAGAATATGATGCTTTATTCAAAGAACTGCAAGACTTGGAAGCTAAATATCCTGCTAATAAACCAAAAAATTCTCCCACAAGCAGAGTATCTGGAGAACCGCTTAAAGAGTTTAAATCATTTACTCATAAATTGCCTATGCTCTCGCTTGCTAATACTTATAGCGAGGAAGAATTAAATGATTTTGATCGTAGAGTTAGCGATGGATTGGAAGGAGAAGAATATTCATATACTGCCGAACTTAAATATGATGGTGTAGCTATTAGTCTTCACTACGAAAATGGAATATTGACCAATGGAGTTACCAGAGGCGACGGTATCACCGGTGATGATATTACTATGAATATAAAAACTATTAAAACTATTCCTCTTAGTGTTGATCTATCTAAATATCAAATTAATAATTTCGAAGTGCGTGGCGAAATTTATATGCGCAATGATGATTTTTTGGCTATAAATAGGATTCGAGAAGAAAAAGGTGAAAAAATCTATGCAAATCCTAGAAATTTGACTGCCGGCACTCTAAAATTATTAGATCCTAATCAAGTAGCCGAACGAACTTTGCAGATTGCTTGCTATGGACTTTATACTAACGATAAAAAACTTAACTCTCACTCTGATAATATCTCAATACTAAAAGATTTGGGTTTTCCCTCGGGTGATCACTTCAGAAAATGCAGAAACATTAGTGAAGTAAAACAATTTATTGATGAATGGAAGTCTAAACGCTATGATTTGGATTTTCAAATCGATGGAATAGTAATCAAAGTTGATTCAATCAGGCAGCAAGACTTTTTGGGTACAATTGCCAGAAGCCCTCGTTGGGCTATTGCTTATAAATACGAAGCTGAGACAGCTCAAACTATTTTAAGAGATATTACATTGCAAGTTGGCAGAACCGGTGCTGTTACTCCTGTTGCCGAATTAGAGCCAGTTTTTCTTGCAGGATCTACCATCAGCAGAGCTACACTACACAACGCAGATTATATTTCTGAACGTGATATAAGAATCGGTGATGTTGTGGAAATTGAAAAAGGCGGTGAAGTTATTCCAAAAGTTGTAAGAGCAATTATTGAAAAAAGAAATCCAGATTCGAATGTATGGAGCTTCCCACACTATTGTGTATGTGAACTAAAAAGTGAACTTACTCGCCCAGATGCCGAAGCAAATCATTACTGCGAGCATCCAGAATGCCCTTGGCAAATTAGAAAAAAAATCGAGCACTTTGCATCTCGTAATGCTATGAATATAGATGGATTAGGTGAAAAAATTGTAGATCAACTTGTATCACTGAATTACATTCATAATATTGCAGATATATACGATCTCTCAAAATATTCTGATGAACTAAAAACATTGGATAGATGGGGCGAAAAAAGTGTAGATAATCTCATTAGTTCGATCGAAAAAAGCAAAGATACACCATTTAGCAAAGTACTTTTTGCAATTGGTATTAGATTTATTGGTGAAAGATCTGCTAAAATTTTAGCAAATAATTTGAAAAATATTGATAATATAATTAATTCAACTATTGAAGAACTAATTAGTATTCGCGAAATTGGCAACAAAATGGCAGAATCAATAATCAACTTCTTTGCTAATGAAAACAATATTAAATTGATTGAAAGGCTAAAATCTGCCGGTTTGAAGTTTCAAATAGATGAAACTGAAGGGCAGACTTCATCCAGCCTAAGCGGATTATCATTCGTATTCACTGGTGAATTAGAATCGATGTCTAGAACTGAAGCTGCCAAAAAAGTAGAAGATCTTGGTGCTAAAGAAATTAAATCTGTGAGCAAAAACACAAGTTACGTTGTGGTTGGTGCCAATCCCGGTTCAAAATTTGAAAAAGCACAAAAAATTGGTGTAAAGATATTAAATGAAGAAGAATTCTTAAAAATGATTAGTTAATATAAGCGAAATTTATTTTTATTCGTCAATAATTTTTTTATTTGTAATTTTTTAGGAAATATAATGAATAGTCATAATGCAGATGTAGTTGTGATAGGAGCTGGTCCTGGTGGTTATGTAGCTGCCATTAGAGCTTCTCAGTTAGGTTTAAAAACTATATGCGTAGAGAGTGAGCATTTGGGCGGTATCTGCCTTAATTGGGGTTGTATTCCAACAAAAGCTTTGCTCAAAAATGCTGAATATATGAATTTCTTAAAACATTCATCAGACTTTGGTTTCGAAGTAGCTGATGTCAAAATCGACTTCCCTAAAGTTATTAAACGCAGCCGCGACGTAGCTTCAAAAATGTCGAATGGTATTGGATTTTTATTCAAAAAATATAACGTGCAGCAAGTTAAAGGTTTTGGTGTTTTAAAATCCAAAAACGAAGTTGAAGTTAAAAATCATGAAGGCGAAATTACTGATGTAATAACAGCTAAGCATATTATTATAGCTACTGGTGCTCGCCCTAGAATGTTTCCTGGTATCGATGTCGATAGAAAAAAAGTAATCACTAGCCACGAAGCTTTAATTCAAAAAGAAATTCCAAAATCTATGATTGTGATGGGTGCAGGTGCCATCGGTGTCGAATTTGCATATTTCTACAATGCTTTTGGTACTGAAGTTACTATTATTGAAATGATGAATAGACTTTTGCCAATCGAAGATGAAGATGTCTCTAAAGAATTAGAAAGAAATTATAGAAAAGATAAAATTAAAATTCTTACCGAAACCAGAGTATTATCTGCTAAGACTGTTGGCGACAAAGTCGAAGTTAAAATTCAGAAAAAAGATGGTAGCGAAGATACATTGGTTGCTGATATTGCATTAAATGCAATCGGTATTCAAGCAAATATTGAAGATATCGGACTCGAAAAAGTTGGTATCGAATTAGAAAGAGGATTTATTAAAGTTGATAAATTCTTACGCACAAATATCGAAGGTGTATATGCTATCGGAGATGTTGCTGGCGCACCTTGGTTGGCTCATAAAGCATCTGCAGAAGGTGTAATTGTTGCTGAATTTATTGGTGGTCACGAAACAGAAGGCATGAACTACAATAATATACCTGGATGTACATATTGCAATCCTCAAGTAGCAAGTGTAGGACTCACCGAAGCCAAAGCTAAGGAAATGGGTTACGAAGTAAAAGTTGGTAAATTCCCATTCACTGCAAGCGGAAAGGCTCATGGTATTGGCGAAGCCAAAGGATTTGTTAAAATGGTATTTGATGCAAAATATGGTGAAGTATTAGGCGCACACATGATTGGACCTGATGTAACAGAAATGATTGCAGAAGTTGGTTTGGCTAGATCATTAGGTGCAACTGCTAAAACAATTTTCAAGACAATACATGCACATCCAACATTGAGTGAAGCTGTTATGGAAGCGTCTGCTGCTGCTTATGGCGAAGCTGTAAATATGTAATTAAAATAAATATATAAAAAGAAGCTCGGGGTTTTCTTGCCCGAGCTTTTTTTTAGTTTTTAACTCTTAATGCTTTCCAAACGTTTTCAAGCATTTTCTTGTAGAGATAGGTAACTACTTGAGGACCTTGATTGTGAACAATAAGTGGAAGGCCATAAAAATTTGCTCCAAGAGCAGCCAATACATCCATCATATTAATATCATCCGGAAGTTCACCAAGTTCCATAGCTCTTTTCAAATTGATGAAGAATATATCTTCAAATTTTTGAATACTAACAGCATCAATTCCTGGATATTGAGGAAACATAAGTAGTCTTTCAGCTTGACTAACCGAAGCCAAATCGATACATATAGGCTCGGTATTTAAAGCTTGAAAAGCAATGATTTCCATCATTATTCTTTGATTGCCAATAGTTTTTAGAGAGCCGGTTAGTTCAAAAATCATTTCGATTTTTTTCAAACCACTCGAATCACCATACTTTTGATCTGATAAATAAATTACTTCTAAGCACCATAAATGAATAAAGTAAATTAGTAAATCAGATTTTTTTGAAAAATAATTGAAAAAAGTAGCTTCAGACACAACAGCAGATTCGCATAATTCTTTTACTGAAATGTCTTCTAATTTTTTCGTTCCTGTCTTCGCAAGCATAGCCTTCAATAATTCAATTTTTGTCTGAGCCATCTTTCTTTCGCGAAGTGGAATGTCTTGTAATCCCATAGCACATAATTCCTTAACTATAATTCAATTCAAACACAACCGACCTGGAATAATATTAGAATTTTTTGTTCATTTTTATCTTTGGATTGAGCACCAATAATAAAATTTTCCTAAGATTTTTAAAAATTGAACAAATTCTCAAGCGAAATATAACTCATAATTAGCCAATAATCAAATTTTGTGGAAAGCAAATAAGAACAATCTACAATATTTTCTTAACTAATAAGTAGTTATTCTATTTAATATCATGATATTAGCTAATTAGAGATCAAATGTCAATTTACAATAATTACTAAAAACAACAAAGACTTCAATGAAAACAAATAATAAAGAAAAATGCTCAAGATAAATCTTGAGCATGAAGTATTCAAATAAATTCAAGAAGAATTTATTTCATCTTAATAACAACAATTTTCTTTTCTTCTTGCTCAAATTGCTCGGCACCAATCATTTGAATAGGAATAATATTAAAATCAAAATTAGGAAAAGACTTTTTTGCTTCATCAATTTCTTCTGACAAATCACCACCTTTGAGTAGTACATACTTACCATCTTTTTTCAACAATTGGTAGGTCCAGCCCATCAACATTTTAATGCGAGCAACAGCCCTGGCAAAAATAAAATCATAATGTGCAATATGATCTTTTTGTTTCATTAAATCTTCAACTCGCATAGTTTTAGCTTCAAGGTGTCTGATGCCAGTATGTTTAGCAAGCATAGATGTAATCTTAATTTTTTTAGCAATAGAATCGGTAAGCAACATTTTAATATCAGGATTGGCAATAGTCAGTGGCAAACCAGGAAATCCTCCGCCAGTGCCAATATCAAGACATCGAGATTTTTTGGGTATTTCGATATATTTGAGAATTGCAAGAGAATGCAGAATATGATATTCCATAATTTTATCTTCATCTTTTCGGGAAATTAGATTAACTTGTTGATTCCAATAAACCAATTCACGTGCATATCTTTCAATTGTTTCTAATTGCTCCACCGAAAGAACAATCGAATTCATTGAGCAAATTGTCCAAAATTCAGATAAATCTATTGCCATAACACAAATCCTAAATAGAAAAGAAAAACCATTACAAAAATACGATTAAAAACAAAAAAAAACCTGAGAAAAACTCAGGTTTTTTTAAATAAAAGAGCTACAAGAATTAGTTGCCTTTAGTAGCAGCAGGAGCTTCAGTTTTTACTTCAGC
>JAUQWR010000680.1 GCA_030835065.1 Candidatus Kapaibacterium sp. | reverse complement strand
TGTTCGCATAGTCCACAGTCTTTCGGACACCCATATTTCGAGCTTTTAGTATTAGCAGGACTAGATACAAATCTGTTAAACGCAGTTCTCTCCAAATACCAGCGGTAGTCCCTTGCAATAACTGTAGATTGCTTGCCTAATTCCGGACAAAGTCTATCTAAAAAAACCGAGCCATTTCTTGATATAATCGATGCTTGTTCAGTCATGTTGCAATGCTTACAAAATGCCAAAGTCGATTTTATATAAATATCATTAGCCATATTAAAATCCACCGTCTATAAATACATTCTGAGCATTAATATATGACGCTTTTGCAGAAGCAATAAAACACACACTTTCTGCAATATCACGTGCAGTACCTGCTCTGCCAACAGCATTATGTCTTACAAATACTTCTTTTAAATCATCAGGTATTCCTTTTGACACACCACCTTCCAACATTCCTGGCACAATATTGTTTACCCTAATATTGAATCTTTTGAGCTCTGAAGCAAGAGATAAAGTAAAACCATAAAGTGCTGCTTTCGAAACAGCATAAGTAATAGGAACATCCAACATTCTATGACCTGCGATTGAACCTATATTAACAATAGAGCCTGATTTGCTACGAATCATGCCTCTAACAATAGCCTTTGTCAAAAAAATTGTTCCCTTTATATTGACATCAAATACTAAATCGGCGTCATCTTCTTCTAACATTGCCAATGGCATTATTTGGCTTAATGATGCATTATTTACCAAAACATCTATATTTTTAAATTCTTTATATAAACTTTCAATTTTACAATTAATATCGTCTATATCACGTAAATTTAATTCAATAGCTCTTGCTTCTCCTAGCTCTTTAAGCAGAACATCGGCTTTTTCTTGATTTTTGTTGAAAGAAAATATTACAAATGCACCATTTTCTTTAAAAACTCTACATATTTCTGAGCCAATATAACCAGTTCCACCTGAAACAAATACAGTTTTACCTTGAAACATATTATACTGCCTCATCCAATTTTTGTTCAATTATTTTTATTATATCACTTACAGTAATAGTTCGAAATAGATCAATCTTTGTAGATCCAGGCATAATTAACTGAGCTTTCTCAGGAAACTTTTTACAAATTATTTCAAAGCCCTTTTCTGAAAGAAGCCCATCTTCAAAAATATCCTCGTTACTTATTTTTTCACCGCCAGTAAGTATTTGACTCGTTTTTAAAGAAATTCCAAAATTTTGTTCTATTACATAGATAATTTCAACAAAATCAAGGCTATCTGCTCCAATATCATCAACAAGCGAATGCTCCGGCAAAATTTCTTCAATTGATTCAAGACTGAATACAGGCAATAAAGCCTTTCTAAATTCTAATTCTACATTCATAATAATATATCTCTAATTAATAATATCCTATCGGAATAATTGCTCCGATTTTTCTTTCTTTTTTGTTTGTTATTAAATCTATAAATTTAGATTCTGCAAGCAAGCCACCAGTCATATAACAAGCACCCATACCTAAGCTCTCAACCGCTAATAAAATAAGCATAGCTACACAAGAAATTGATTTTGCTGAATTTTCTCTTTCCCATTCTTCTACTTTTAGGAGATCTCTATCGATAGCTTTGTTTAAATCTAGTGAACGCGATGTTGCAGAAGTAGTTCTATAAGTAAGAAAAATTACTGCTGGAGCAGTTTCAAAAAAAGTAAAATTTCGAGAATAATTAATAAAATCCTTTCTAAAATCTTCTTTAATCAAGGAAGTAAATTCTTCTAAATATGACTTAATTCTTTCCGAAATTAAACTTAATTTTGCTTTGTCTTTAATTATTGTTAAATCCCAGTTTTTTTTTCCTGAAGCAAAAGGCGAAGTATTAGCAATATTGATAATTTTTTCTAAATCATCTTCATATACTTCTTTTTCATTAAAAGCTCTAACACTTTTCCTACGTTTACATATTCGCTCTAATGCTAAATATTCTTCATTTTCAAAAACTATCATTACAATCCCCTTATAAATCCACCATCAATTTTTATTGTTTCACCATTAATAAATTCGGCTGAAGAGCTTATCAAATATTCCACAATTGAGGCAACTTCTTTGGGCTTTCCCAATCTTTTTGACAAAATGCTTTGATTTATTTCATCTGGTGCATAATTCATAATTTCCATTAAAGAGCCGGACTCAATTGGGCCTGGAGCCACGCAATTAACACGTATACCTCTAGCACCATATTCAGCAACTAATGCTCGAGAAAATGATTCCATAAAACCTTTTGTACCAGCATATACTGTTTGCCCTCTATTGGCTCTATGTGCCGCAATTGAAGAAATATTAATAATTGTACCTTTTCTCTTAGAAGACATATACGGAATCACTGCTCTGCAAATTTTTATTAATGCAAAAACATTGACATTTATCATCTTATCTATTGCATTATCGTCAATCATAGGCAAAATATCTGTAATTACCTCAGAAGCATTGTTTATTATCACATCACATTTTGAAATTTTTGTACAAAAATCATTCAAAGCCACAGCATCATTAAAATCTACTTGTAATAATTCGACTTCAATTTTATCTGGAAGTGATAATTTATCTAAATCTGGTTTATTTTTGCGATATTGCAAAAATAATGTATCAGATTCTCTAGCACACTGTTCTAAAATGGCTTGACCAATTTTTGAACCTAAGCCAGTTATACAAATTTTTCTACTCATATTTTTTTATTAATATTGCTGTGTTTTGTCCACCAAATCCTGCATTTAATTTAAGTACATTCTTAATATTAGTTCTGTAGGGTTCATCTTTAATTACAAACAAGTCTGCTTCTTTGTCTTGATATTCAAAATTTGCAGTTGGAAGCACAACTTGATTTTTGATTGAGTGAATAACAGCTAATATTTCCATAGCTCCACAAGCACCTATCAAGTGACCAATGTGCCCTTTTAGAGAAAAAACAGGGATTTTATTATAAAGTTCACCAAAAATTCTTTTCATTGCCTGAGTCTCAGCAAGTTCATTTCTGAAAGTTCCAGTACCGTGAACATGCACGCAATCAACATCTTCAGGGCTTATACCAGCTTGATATATAGCTGATAACCCAGCTTTTGCTAAATACTCTCCCTCTGGATTAGGATCTGTAGGCATATAAGAATCCATAGTAGATGAGTAACCGGCAATTTCAGCTAAAATATTTGATTTTTCAGCAAATTCATCACTCTGCAACGAATAGGCTACTCCTCCCTCTCCTATCACAAGACCACAACGTTTTTTATCGTATGGTCGGCAAGCCTCTTCAGCTTTCCCTTCCCATGTTGAAAGAGCACCCAGCTTATAAAAGCCAAGATAATGCAAGTGGCAAAGCATTGAATCAAATCCACCACTAATTAAAAATTTCTCTGGATTAGTTTTCAATATTCTAAATGCTAATCCAAGAGCTTGAGTCGAAGCTACGCAAGCAGAAACATTAAGACTTGATCCGCCTGCAATTTTATATTTTTTAGCAATTTCTTTTGCTGTAATGGTTGAACGTTTGCAAAACTCTTCCCATTCAGCATTTATATATTTTTGACTATCGACATATCCTTCTAAATCGAAGTAGTCAATACCTGCACCGAAATGAGCTATCCTATTTTCTGGTGAATACTTATCAATTTCAAGATTATTTGACAATAACTCATCAACTGCCGACTTTATAAATTCTGCTTTTCTATCAATCTCTTTATCAAACTTAATTACATTTGAACCACTTTTTGCTTCTCCACCAAATTTTGTCGGAAAATAATCTGAATTGAAAGCTGTTATATTTCTTATACCCTTTATTCCAGATTCTAAATTTGTATAAAATTCTTTAAGATTTGAGCCTAATGGAGAGACCTGACCAGCACCAGTAATTACTATTTTAGACATGGTAGACTCCTGATTTACTCAATTCTCTAAAAATTTCAATAGCAGCAGTATTATCATCATAATTTATTAAATATTTTAATTCATTTTTATTCATATAAGCAAAGCCTGATTCAACTAAACCGTCCTTCCAGACTTTTCCTGCACCGATAATAAATTCGTCTTTAATTGAATACTTTGCACAATCTATCAAAGCTTTTGCTGAATTATAAATTACTGCATTGTCGCCTGTTAAATTCTTTTCGATTGAAATAAACGAAAGTGGCATATTATATAAAATTTTAAATTGTGTAATTGGTGATATCGATGACATTCCTAAATCTACAAAAAGTTTTTGCGAAAATCTTCCATTCTCATCTTTGCATGCATCTACTATTTTATTTAAACCGAAATCTTCGTATTCCACAACACAAGTTGAATAAAACAAAGGTGTATCAGAATTAATTTCCATTCCCTGTGCCATATCACTAAATGCAGCAATTCCAGCAGAAGTCTCTCTATTGAAGTATTTATTTAGCTTTTTATTGTTTAATAGTCCCAATATTGGGATACTTTCGCCAAGAGCAAAGGATTTAAAAGAAATTCTCAATTTACTTCCTTTGCATTTTTCATACAGAATCTATAAATTTCTTCTCTTGAAGCTTGTAAAGAAGCATCGGAAATTTCAAAAAAATTAAACAGCAATTCACCAATTGCACAAACTTCACCTTCAATTTCCGCCCTTACTTCTGCAACACCAAAATCTTCGTTAAAAGCTTTTATTATGGCTTTATATATCATTTTATCACCAGGCTCCACTACTCTTTTAAATTTCATTTGACGAACAATTGTCAAAACTGAACGCTTGTTGCATATTCCTTTTTTGTTCATAATTATTTCAAAAAAAGAACCTGCTAACTGAGCCAAACCCTCTTGTATCAATGAACCAGGAAAAATTGGATAGCCTGGGAAATGCTCATTAAATACGTCATCTGCTAGTGTCACACATTTGCATCCTACTATGTATTTGTCATAGCATATTTCATCAACTCTATCTACTAAATGAAAACGCATAATTATTTTATTATAAATTAATAATATTACTTACTAAACATTTTAATTAAACTACTCTTCAGTATATCTATTATAAAAATCTTTATTTGCAAGTTTCCAGCCCCACATCCCTGTCATAATAAATGATACATTGACATAGCCTTTTGATTTTAAATAATAAGCCGTAAATGGAGAGTTTACTCCACCTTGACAAACCACAATCACATGACGATCCTTTGGAATATTATCAAGGTACTTTCTAATTCCTAAAAAATCTGCTTGAAAGGAATTAGGAATACTTTTTATTGATTTTCGATCATTTTCTGAACGTATATCTAAAACAAAAGTTGATTTATCTAATAATAGAGTTTCATTTGCTTGCTTTGGACTAATTGCTCCTATTGCCGGCAATCTATTGTTAAAATAATCATCTAATGCCTCTAATGTATAATTAATCTCAGACAATGTATTCGATTCGGATAAAGAAAAGCGAATTGTAGATCGCGCTTCATCATCGTTCAGACCTATTGCCTTTAAAACATGTGATGGAGCATTTTCAAGTGTATTGCATGCCGAACCTGCTGAAACAGAAATTCCGCGATAATCTAGAGCAGCCATTAGTTTTTCATTACTCGTTCCAATAAATGTAACGCTTATAGTATTAGCTAAAAATTTTTCACCCTCAGAATTTATCTTTATGTTTTGATTTAGTTTTTTTAATTCGCTGATAAAGTATTGTTTTAATTTATTTACTGAGGGAACCTTTTTTAATTTTGCATCTATATTCTTACACACTTCTCCAAATCCTGCTATATTATGCAAACTTTCAGTACCTGCTCTTAATCCATTTTCTTGATGCCCACCATGTATTAAAGAATTAAATGGATTTCCATTTTTTATATATAAAGCCCCAATACCTTTGGGTCCCTGTATTTTATGTGCTGAAAAAGAAGCATAATCAACTTTGGAATCTTTTACGTCGATCTTTATTTTTCCTAAAGCTTGAACACAATCTGATAATACATAAACACATTTTTTATGTGCAATTTCTACAATTCTTTTTACATCTAAAATCAATCCTATTTCATTATTTGCACTCATCGCACAAACCATTATTGTCGAATCATCAATTAAACTTTCAAGCTCTTTATAATTAATATCTCCATTGGGTGACGTATTAAAAAATACTATTTCTGCACCTTTATTTTTTAAGTACTCAAGTGTCGATAAAATTGATGGATGCTCAATCGCAGTACTTATGATTTTATTTTTTTTAGGAAATTCTTTTTCAAATAAATATTTTATTACCGAATTATTTGATTCAGTAGCACAAGAAGTAAATAAAATTTCGTCTGGCTCAGCATTAATTGCCTTTGCAATATTCTCTCGTGCAATTTTTAATATTTGGGCAGATTGGTGAGACGTTTTATAAAGTGAAGATGGATTCCCCCATATATTTTTTAGAACTGTTGTCATTTTTTTTAATACTACCTTCGATATTTTTGTAGTAGCATTATTATCTAAATAGATATTTTTTCTAAATCGCAACATAATTCATACTAGTAATAACCAAATATAATAAAGCAAAATAGCTTTTTTACTTTTTTTTTCCAAACTTAAATCATTTCAATACAATTTAACAATTAAAACTTTTAAATAATATAAATTTATTTGATTTTATTTTGGCAATTATTCAATTAGTATTAATTTGCATTTTTCACTATTTATTGAAGTCCAAATTGAAATTATCGACTAAAGATTTACGATATGTATATAATTTTTTTAGGAAGAGAATGTTGCATGTAAACATACAACTTCTCTACGATTGCAATTTTAGGTGTAAAATCTGTGATTTTTGGAAAGAATCTTATTCCAATTCTCCTAGAATAAATCTTGACTCTATT
>JAUQWR010000679.1 GCA_030835065.1 Candidatus Kapaibacterium sp. | reverse complement strand
AATTTCAATTATCGCAGGTCCTTGCGCCGGTGGTGCTGCTTATTCTCCTGCTTTGATGGACTTCATCATCATGGTTCAAGGTATTGGTAAATTATTTATTGCTGGTCCTCAAGTAATCAAACAAGCTACAGGCGAAGATATTTCTGCCGAAGAGCTTGGCGGAGCTATGGCTCAAGCTTCTATTAGTGGCAACGTTCATTTCATCGCTCGCGATGATGCAGATGCTCTCGAAATTACTAAGAAATTATTAAGCTATATTCCTGCTAATAATACAGAAACTGCTCCAAGAACTGGCGACGGTTCTATCCATTTATTCGAAGATTATGCTTTGAATAGTGTTGTACCAGACGATCCAAGAGATCCTTACAACATGTTGGATATACTCACAAGAGTTTTTGATCCTGAATCAGTATTTGAAGTTCAACCTCATTTTGCCAAAAATATGATTGTAGCTTTCGCTCGTCTAAATGGCAATGTTGTTGGTATTGTTGCTAATCAGCCAATCGAAAAATTCGGTTGTATTGATATTGATGCATCAGACAAAGCTTCAAAATTCATTCGTTTCTGTAATGCATTCAATATACCATTAGTATCATTTGTTGATGTTCCCGGTTTCTTACCTGGAGTCGAACAAGAATTTGGTGGAATTATTCGCCACGGTGCAAAAATGCTATTCTCATTCTCAGCGGCTACAGTGCCAAAAGTAACTATCGTAGTTCGTAAGGCTTATGGTGGTGCTTATTTGGCTATGAGTGCTAAGAGTTTGGGTGCAGATAGAGTTGCAGCATGGCCAACAGCTGAAATCGCTGTAATGGGTGCCGAAGGTGCTGTTTCTGTTCTCTTCAAAGACGAAATTAAAAAAGCAGAAAATCCTGCTCAAAAACGTCGTGAATTGATTGAAAACTATAGAATTCAGTTTGCCAGCCCATACCCGGCTGCAGAAGCAGGTTTGGTCGATGCAATTATCGAACCGGTTAAGACAAGACAATATTTGTCATTGTGTCTTGAATCTCTCAAAAACAAGAGAGACTTGCGTCCACAAAAGAAACATGGTCTTATACCATTATAAAGGAATATTGAAATGTTTGATAAACTATTCGAAAATGCTGCTTTGGTTTTGGTGGTTGTTCCTAATGGAGAGCAAAGTGCACAAATAGCTTCTGCTTTTGCTAATTCATTATCAAGAAGCCAACAATCAAATCAAAGTGTTGATGCTGAAACTGTTGCTGTTATTACTGCTGCTATAAGCAAAGTAGTGGATCAGCCTTTCAAAATCAAAAAAATTCAATTTATCAATGAGCCCGGCGAAACTGCTTGGTCTAGAATTGGCAGATTATATGCGACTGAGTCGCACAATATTTCACCGAAAAACTTTTAATAATTAATTAGGTATAGATGAAATGAAAAAACTAAGAATTTATGTTAATGGCAAGCAGTATGAAGTAGATGTTGAAATTATACATGATGATGAAGGTATGATGCCTGGTATGGCTCCTCAAGCATATCCTTACCCTATGCCTGCTACTCAGCCTATGTATCAACAACCAATGTACCAACAACCTGCATACCAACCGGTTCCAATGCCAGCACCAATGCCGGCTCCGGCTCCTATGCCAGCTCCTGCACCAGCTCCTGCTGCTGCACCTAAACCAAAAGCTGCTTCTGCTAATTCAGGAGATGTCGAATTAAACTCACCTATCAACGGTGTTGTTCTTGAAATTCCAGTCGCTGTTGGTCAAGCTGTAAACGAAGGTCAAGTGGTAGTTGTCCTCGAAGCTATGAAAATGAAAACTAATGTTTCTGCTCATAAATCAGGTACTATCGGTGCTATTAATATCAAAGTTAATGATAATGTCGAAAGCGGTCAGGCTTTATTGACAATTGAATAATAGATCAAATAATAATGACATTGAGGCAGTCCCAAAAGGACTGCTTCTTTTTTATTATTAAAAAATGGTTTTAATCATTTAATTTCAAAAAAATATACTAAAATTCAAAAATTATCTAGATAATTTTTAAAAAGCTTTATAAATATATGATTTGGCAAATTAT
>JAUQWR010000678.1 GCA_030835065.1 Candidatus Kapaibacterium sp. | reverse complement strand
ATAATGCATCACCTACTGGCTATCAATATTTTGTAGAAATAATTTATAATAATGTCTTCCAAAAATGGGAAGCAAAAAAATTACAAAATATTCGAAGAATGAAATTAAAAAGCAATATAGCTACAAATATTGATACTGAGACAACTCCATATATTCACGTTAGAATGATAGCACCACATATCAATATTGACTTAAATAATACAGAATATTCTAATCAAATTAGTAATGAAAAAACCTATACTTTTACTGGGTTAAATAATATATCAGAATTGCTTTATGAATGTGCTAGGAGCTTAGGATGCTATATTAGAGCTGAATATATAAGTAGTTCAGATATTAATATTTATTTTGTAAGTCGAAATAATATTATTGAATCTGATTATACTTATATTAAACATGCTACAAGTGCAGATATTAATACTAGTTCAATAATTTCAAGTGAACCATCTGAATATTATTCCATAGCTAATAATTATGCATCTGATGGGTTTGATAATTTCAAACAAGGTGAAGTATCAGAAAAATATGAAGAAAATGCAAAGCAAAGAAAAGAAAAAGAAGATAGATCAAATATCAATCAAAAAAGGATTTTATTTTCTTCTGCTCCTACATTAATAACTAGATTAAATACTGAAACAAATACTATCGCGAAAATTGAGCCATTAAACGCATGTTTTGCAGATAGTTTAATTGAATCATTTAATTATTCTAATTACAATTATTGGTCAGGTTATAAGAATTTAAGAGGTGAAAATCTTCATACTTCATTATACATACCAATTTATCCAGTTCCTGAAGCTGAAGTTCATTCTGGCTTAGGTGGATTAATACCTGTTTATAGACCAGTTTGTGGAATCCAGCAAAAATATAATGATACTAATCTCAATTTCGATACTTTATCGGATTATATTACATTCATTACTGGTAATGATAAGCAATATTACGAAACCGAATATAGCATCACAATTCCTGCATGGAATGGCTTTTCTAAGTCAACTACTGGATCCAATCCATCATGGAAAAATATCAAACTTGGATCGAAAATAAAATTAGCAGAAACCGTACAAAGGTTTATTAACGGTAATTGGGAAGACGCAACAATTGTACGGGATTATGTCGTTGTTGGAAAAGAAACAAGTCTTAAAAAGCCTGAAACCAAATTGAAACTTCATAATATTGAAAGATTTGCTTATGGATTTTGGGATGGAGATATTGGTCAATTACCAATAGATACATATAATCCTATCCCCAAAAATACAATTGCTGATCTTGTAGAAGGAACTTCAGGTGAATTTACAGTAGCAGCTAACGAAACGATATTACAAGGCGATGCAGTAATGGTAATGGCTGATGAAACCATTCGTAAAAGTGAATCTAAAGGTATTTATTATGGTAAAACTCGTGGTATTGCTCTCGAAAATGGCTTAGGAGGAGATACAATCAGAGTTCAAACTACCGGAGCTATAACATTAGATTGGTTTAATTGGGATATGAATAAGCCTATATGGTGCAGAACAAAGAGTTCCGGAACAAATCTTACACAAAATCCATTATTGGATAAAACCACTGAAGAAGATTTATATTTAGTGATAGGAAAGCCTTTAGATTCGACTACTTTATTAATTGATATTGATGAATATAAATTTATATAGGGATTTATGGCAATATATTTTAGATATAGTAATACTCCTTTAACTTCTTTAGTGTTCGATTCGAGTGCTTCAATAGCTATACCTCCAAATGAGCCAACACAAAAGAAATTTTATGGAGTAAAAATCACAGATCCAATGCCTAATACTACTGTAGATAATGGGAGAGCATTAAATGGAGCTGGGTATTCGCACATTTTAAATTCATTTGAAGAAATGATTGTTATTATTTCATCAAATGAAATAGATTCATTTGCATTGGATTTATTAAAGAAATTATGGGTAGCACCATTTAAATATATTTCAATTGATGGAGGCAATTATAAAGAAATTTTGTTACCCGGTGGAGCTTTCCCATTAACATATATTGAAGAAGTTAAATATTTACCTGAAATAACTTTTAATATTTCATTTGTGGAGCCTTCAACATGGCAGATCTAATACTAAACTCAATGGCTTCAATGTGCCATTTATTACCAATAAATGGATTGATTATTATTCATCCAACAGGCTCAATTTATTCAGATGATAAAACAAAATTATATTATCCTGAATCTGAATCTTCATGGAAAATTACACCTATAAATCGAGCAACATTTGAAGGAAATGATATTACTTTAGGATATTCATTATCTGCAACACTTTATTTTACCCAAAATAAATTTAAAGAATTGGGAATTATTGAAAGATTACATAATATTTCTACTGAAATTGGAGAAAAATTATATCATCAAATAATTTTAGTAATAGGTAATAATAAAATAGCTCCTGCAGAAGAGCTACCTGAAAATATCAATTCAACAAGTGGAGCATTTGTTTATCTTGGAGATGAACCTGGAATTAATTTTTCCATCGAAAATATCGAATTTCGACCACGTTTAAAAATCGAATTAAGAGCATTTATAAGTAATCCTGCCATTGTAAATAAAGGTGAGGGCTTTTATTCATTATAGGAGGTATTATGGAAGAAAATAATCAAAAAGGAAGAGTATTTTTTGAATATAATGGGAAAAAATATATATATGATTATAATATTCTGACCTTGGAGCAATTAGAATTAGCCAAGGAATTGACATTATTCAAATATCATCAATCGAAGGTCAATCCAGATAATTTCGATATGGTAATTAAATCACAAGGGGCGTATTTTACAGCAATTATGCTTTCATTTTTACTTCGAGAATATAAAGACAATAAACCACTCGAATTTAACTATGATAAATCAGAATTTGAGACTTTAATATTCGTAAAAAATCTTCCTGCAAGCGAACTACCAAAATGCGAGGAAGTTTTAACCGATTTTTTTACAAAGTCCGGACTTGGGAAAGTCGGATCAGCATTGCTATCAAGAAATACCAAGCTCGGCTCAATGGAAATAATATCTCAATTAATGCTGAAGAATATGATTACACAAATGAACAAGAAAGATTAATCAAAGAAACTTTTTTAATTCAAAAATGCTATGAACCCGGAGAATTAAATAGAAGATTATATGAAGCATTAACAGAAATTTGGATTATTCCAATATTAGCAAGAAATGACGTTACAAAATTCGAAAAAATTAGACATTCTAGATATATTGATGCAATGATAGCCCTTGAACAGCTCTTAGCTTAAAAGGGCTTTTATATAAAGGAAAATATTATGATAGATAAAATGCAAATAGTATTAGATATGCTTGTAAATCTTAAGCATAACAAAGGCGATATTGATAAGACTATCAATGAGATGAATAATGAGTTTAAGAAGGTAAATCCTGATATTAATCTCGATACTTCTTCAATAAAAGAGAGTATAAAGGAAGTATTTCAAGCTTTTAATGAGCTTGATGCTTCTGCAGAAGATTTTGAGAGTATTTTATCCGGAATAAAATTAAATATCGATTCAGATGAAGCAAAAAAGGCATTTGATGAGCTTGAAAAGATGGTTGAGGATATAAATAATATAGATCTGACTACTTTAGAAAAAGCTTTGGATAATATTTCTGATTCTGACTTAGAAAAAATCAAAAATTCATTAAAAGATGCTTTTGAAAACTTCGAAACTAATGAAGCTAAGAAAGCTATAAGTGATTTAGCGGATCAATTCGAAATTACACGTTCTGAAACAGAAAATTTAATGACAGCACAAAGAAAAGCATTAGCACAATTAAAAGCAACTGGTAAAGAAGGCACAATTGAATATATTAATCTTCAAAAAGAGCTTGAAGAGACCTCGAAAAGCTTAAAAGAAATGACTGATATAGCAGATGGTATTGAATCAATAGGGAAATCAGGGGAAACCTTTGTCGATATAGTAGCTAAATTTGAGGTATTGGGTAATATTGGTGAAAAATTATCTGCTTTTTCTGAAAAAGGCATTGAGGCAAGGGACGCTTTATTGAATTTAGCCGGGCAAACGGGCGTTACTGGGGATGAATTAGAGGTTTTAAAAGGGAAAGCACAAGAAGCCTTTGTTTCTGGTGTTGGAGGATCAGTTGGAGAGGCAACAAAAGCCATAGCCACTGCAAAACAGATGCTTGGTGGCTTCTTAGATAATGATGAATTGACAAAATTTACTGTTAAAGCAGCTGCAATTGGGCAAGTATTCGATAAAGATGTAAATGAAGTTATAGCAAAATCTAGAACCTTTATTGCTCAATATGGGCTTGAAGGTGAAGAAGCTGCTAATTTAGTTGCTTATGCAATGCAAAAAGGCGGTAGTGCAATGGATGACGTGCTTGATACTCTTGACGAATACTCCCAATTAGCAATAAAAGCTGGCTATGCTTCTGAAGAATTTACTGGAATATTAGTAAATGGTGTTCAAGCAGGGCTTAGAGATACCGATAAACTGGCTGATTCTATTAAGGAAACGCAAATTAGGCTCAATGCTGGAGATACTTCCAAAGCTTTAGATGGGCTTACATCTCCAATAACAGCTCAAATTCAAGAAATAGTTAAGCTGGGAGAAACCGGCAAAATATCTATAAAAGAAATGACTCAACAATCTGCCGAATTGTTAAATAATGCCTTCCAATCAGGTCAAATTACTGCTTCAATTCGGGATCAATTTGCAGTTGCACTCTCCGGAACAATGGCTGAAGATATTGGTGGTGAGATGTGGACTAAAATATTTAGTCAAAAGATTGATACTTCGGCAATTCAAGCACAAGCAAAGCTTGCTGGGGAGCAAATAGGAAATGCTTTAGGTCCCGTTACAATGTTTGAACAAATACAAAAACGTTTTGATGCGTTTGCAACAAACGCAAGCCAAGCATTAAGCCCATTAATATCACAAGCAGGAGGGGTTTTAACCTCAATTTCTAGTATAGCACCTGCAATTACAATGCTTCAAGGTGTAGAATTAAAGGATGTAAAGGAGAATTTCTCTAGTATAGGAAGTATATTAACTAGTGCTGGAGGAGCAACTAAGGATTTTGTTAAAGGAATGTTATCAAACTTAATTCCTGCATTTGCTTCAGCAGGAACAGCAGGAGCAACAGCAGGAGCTACAACTGCTGCAGCTTGGGGCGCAGCTTTAGGCCCAATATTATTAGTGGTGGGGGCATTTGCAGGGATAGTTGGTCTAATTAAACTCATATCATCAGCAACACATGAAACCGCAAAGGAGCAATTAGAATCAGCTAAAGCACAGGAAGAAGGGTTAAAGACTCAACAAAAGACATTAGAAGCCCAAAAACAGAGGAAAAAAGATAATTTGGAGCTAATAAAATCTTATGAGGAGCTTGGAAAAAAGTCGAATAAAACACAAATGGAGGAGGAGCAATTTCGACAAATCCAGGTTCAATTATCTCAAGCTTTTCCAGGTGTAATTTCAGGTACAAAAACATTCGCAGAAAACATGACGAATTTAAAAGGTGCAGTTGAGAAGGGGAAAAATGAAATTCAAGGTATAGATAAGCAATTGAAGGAATTAGATGCTAATTTAATTAAAGCAAGAACCTTAACCTTACAATCAGAAGTGAATGTTTCTAAAGAAAATATTGAAGATCAATTAACAGAGGCTTTTTCAAATGTTTCTATGCAATGGGATGCAGGATCGGAATGGCTAACTGGATCATCAGACGCTAGAAGAATGGCTGAGGATGCCGTTAAACAATATACAGATGCTATTTACCAAGCTCAAAATTCCTCGCAATTAGCTGATGCTGGTGCAAAGTTTCAAATGGCTTTATGGAATGACAAATCATTCGAGGGAGTTCCTGAAGAAATGAAAGCCAAATTGGTAGGTTCTATTGAAGATATGATGAAAAAACAAGGAGCAGTAATAGAACAACAAAACAAGATTAATAATGAGAAAATGCAAAAAGGTATTCAAGATGCTTTCAAAGATGGTGTTGTCTCGGAAGGTGAATTAAAGAAAATATCTGATACTACAAAAGTGCCATTAGAAGAAGTACAAAAGTATTATGATGAATTAAAAGCTAAAGCCAAGTCAGAAAAAATTGGTGAAATTCTACAAAAATCCGCCGAAATTAAAGGTAATTTAGATGGAGGTCAAAAATTAAATGACCTAGTAAAGCAATTTGAAAATGCAAAGACTGATATTGAAAGAGCTAGTATAGCAGAAGCTATAAAAAAACAGGCTCCGGACGCAATAAAAGCTACTGGATCTGTTATTACAGCCGAAGGAAAATTAGTAAATACTTATTCAATAGTATCTGATAAAATTAAAGAATCTTCAGAAGCTCAAAAGGGACGTTATTCAGGTGATTTAAAGGCTAAGCAAAATGAATTTATTAAGACAATTCTTCAAGAAAGCGATGCTTATGCTGAAAATATAACTGAAATGAATAGATTAAAAACAGAGAGAGATAAACTAGCTTCTCAGGGCTTAGATACTTCCAAAATCGATACAGATATTAATGCTCTTGGAGCTAAAAATCAAAAAATAATCACTGATATGACAAAAGACATTATAAAATGGGAGGAAAAGGGCTTAGATTCAACAGAAATTTATAATGAAATGGCTAAAACTTTAGGCAAATCTCCGGAAGAGGTTAAAAAGTTAATCGAAAAACAAAAAGAAACAATTCTTAAGCAGAAAGAAATGAATAAAGAAGCTACTAAATTAGCTGATATATTCGGAGAGGCTCAGAAAAAATCCCAAGATCAATTTAATCAAGCCTTAAATGAAAGTAAATCTTTGATCCTTAAAATTCGAGATGCAAAGGCTAAGGGAAATAAAGAAGATGTTAATAGATTTTCTGCTGAGTTGAAGGAAAAAAGAGCATTAGCAAAAGAATATGATAAACAATTGGATAAAATTAATGCAATTGGAGAATCAGAAGAATCGAGATATAACCAAGAAGGGAAATCTGCCTATGAATTAGCAAAAATAAAGGCTGAAAATGCAAAATATGATTTAGAATTAAAAGCTAAACAGAATGAACTAAATGAAGAATCAAATAGAATCTTAGAGGGTAGAGAGATTACAGTTTGGGATAATCTTCTTGCAGAAAAAAATCGGGTAAAATTATTAGAAGATCAGAAAAAAGTCATAGAAAATGAATTCAAAATTATTAAAAATTCAAAAGGGGAAATTGAAGTAGGGATAAAAGCAAAACCTGAAGAAAAATCTGAAGTCATAAAAGAATTAAAGGATTTAAATTTAAGTATTCAGGAAGCACAAAATTCATTAAAAGGAGTAGAAATTCAAATTGGATTAGATCGTGCTGAAGTGGATAAGCAATTACAAGAATATGAATTAAATAAAACGATTCATGAAATTGAACTTGGATTAAAAGGAGCTGAAGAATTTGATACTTTAATCTCATTAACTATGAAACGAGTTGATTTAGTCAAAAATCAGCTTGAAAGTAGCAATTCAGCGATTTCCAAGCTCGAAAATAAATTAATTAATGAATTAAATAATGCTACTGATGATGAACAAAAACAAGCCATTCAGAATAAATATGATATTCTAATCAATGAAGAGAGAAAAAAGAATCTAGACCTTTTAAAATCTGTTGATGAAGCTGAATCGAAAGTGGATGAATTATATCAAAAAAGATACGATTATCAACTTAATAAAATTCAATCTCAGTATGATAAGGAAAAGGAATTATTAGATAAAAAATATTCAGAGATTGAAAATAGATATTCGAAATTTTCAGAAAATATGGCAAAAGGAATTGCTAATCTTGTAGGCAGATCCGGTGATGAAGAATTAAATAAAATTGATGCTAGAGAGCAGGAAAAGTTAAAGAAATTGCAACAATGGCAGGAATTGGGAGTAATTTCTGCTGAGGATTTTGAAAAAAGAAAATCTGAAATTGAATATAGATCTGCTAAAGAACGCGAAAGAGCTGAAGAAAATAATCGATTACGTACTCTCAGAAATGAAGCCTTTGCAAATGGTATGCAATTACAGATGCAAAGGGAAAAAGAGGCTGAATATGCCTTAATAGAAAAAAAGAAGATCAAAGCTGAAATATCAGCATTTGAAACTAGAAATCAATTAACTACAGAAGGCTTAGAATCGATTTTAAGCGAACAACAGAGATATAGGGAGTTAGAGACCCAAGCAAGAGAATATGGCTTAACAGAGCAATTACAGAAGGAAATGGAGGCATCAAGGCAAATTATTGAAGAAAGAAAAAAAGGACTTTCTCTCGAAGAATCTGCAAAACTCGATGCACTATCTAAACAATGGGATGAAATCAATAAGGTTTACAAAGAAAAAACAGATTTAATATCAATAACATTAAGCCAGGCATCAGAAGGCGTAAGCGAAGCAATGGGAGCTTTATTAGCAGGTGATCCTAAAGCTGCTACTGATGCTTTAAGATCAAGCTTTGCACAAATTTTAGGTACTACAGCCGAAATGTTAAGGAAAGAAATTGATCTATTGATAGTTAATCTTTTAATTGATTGGTTTAAAGATCCATCAACTCAAGCTATCCCATTTTGGGTAAAGATGGGTTTAATACCTTTAACTCAATCCATGATATCCGGCTTAATTCATGGTATAGCTGATCCAATGATTAATAACGTTATTCGAATGCCTACTGGGGGTGAAATATCATCACCTTATGATTTTACAGGTGTATATAATCAACCTACTTATTTAGTTGGTGATGGATCTAAATTAGGAGCTCCAAATACAGAATATGTATTGAATCATCCACAATTAAAAGAAGTGGTTAAGATGAGCGCGCGCGAGGCATTCTCGGGAATGTATAAATTAATGGGTGAGCTTATTGGAATATTAAAAAATCAATCTTTAGAAACTGAATTGAGTGGAAATAATATAAGAATAGCCATGACACGTGATAAAATTGCTTCAGGAAAAAGAAGTCGATGATATTACAATATATAAAATTATCAAGCGTTTAGCACAATTGCAGGATGAATATTTAAAATCTTGCCTTAATTTTCTTTACAACCCCAATGAGCAAAATTATTGGGGCTTTTGATTTAAAAATTCTTTAACAATAATTTTAAAATCAATCGTTAAACAATTATCTTTGAATATCAAGGATTCAGATTATAACATAATTATAGTTTAAATTATAATCGATTAAAAAAAAGTAAATGATGTTTACTGGAGTAAACTTTTATAGGGATTTTCAATATTGATTATCCCTATTTTTATAATAATAATAACATTCTAACGTATTGATATATGTACTTCTTAGTACATTATAATTTTAAATTTATTATAGTTCGTGCCTCCGGGTTTTCTCGGAGGCTTTTTCAAAAGCACAGCAGAAAAAAATCTAAATCTTGGTAGTCCACAATCCGCAAAAGTAATATTAGATTACCTGAAAAAGTAAATATATAACTTCATAATTTTTTAGAAAGGGATATCGTAAATGCCGATATCCCTTTTTTATTGATTTTCGATGCATTTGCATTAATTCTATGAATTACAATGATATAGATGATTATAAGAATAAGGAGTAATTTGTAATTTGCCATAAATTAATTATTGTTAATAAATTTATGGTTAATAATTTATGTTTTTTAAAATTTTACAATTTTTATGGTTGAATTCAATAAAATTATTAGACTTCTTAGAAATCATTTTATCAGTTTTGGATTCTCAAAATGAATTAGATTTTGTTTGTAAAATTGTAATAGCAATTTTAAAATTGTATTCAATTTTAATTGAAATTATTAAGTTTCAATATTATTGCAATAAAATGATGCACATGATATTAAAATTTAAAAATAGTCCTGAGTAAATACTTAAGTCCTTATTTAAGTTATAAATAATGTTTGTTTAAAACTTTTGTTTTTTTTATTTTAGAAAGTAATTTATTGAGAGTACGTAAATAAATGAGTTAGACACAAGCATAAAAAACGACATGAGTAATAAACAAACAGCACTTTTTGATGATAGATTTTTAGAATCATATGCGGGTAAAGCAATGATTTCCGACCCGAAAATTGCAATCATTGAACTTATTGCAAATTCATGGGATGCTGCTTCGACGAAGGTTGAAATAAATTGGCCAATAGAAGACGGAGATCTTTTTTCAATTACTGACAATGGGCATGGAATGACAGAATCTCAATTTCACAAGAGATTTAGAACATTAGCTTATGACAGAAATAAAGAACAAGGGAATTATGCTGAAGTTCCAAATGACCATAAATTGCTAGTAGGTAAAAGACCTACATTTGGCAGAAATGGAAAAGGACGATTATCTGGTTTTGCTTTTGGTGAATTTTTTCAAGTAAAAACATGGACAGAAAAGAAAGAAGTTCATTATAAAGTTTTTTCTGATAACACAAATATTTTAGCATTTCAAAAATTAGGAGATTCAAATAGAGATGGACACGGAACACAGATTTTTGTAAACAACGCCATTAAACCCCAAATCAGTTTTGAACAAATAAAAATAGAAATAGGAATGCGTTTCATGACTGACCCGCATTTTGAGGTTGTCATAAATGAAGAGAAAATTTCATTTCTTGACATCCCAAAAGAAAATATTGACAATATTGAAGTTGTTATAGAAGGAATTGGAACCATTCCTATCACGGTTATAGACGTAAAAGATACTGATAAATCAACTCAACAACATGGTATTGCTTGGCATGTGAAGAAAAGACTTGTTGGTGAATGTACTTGGAAGGGAAGTGGAAATGAGCACTTGATAGATGGAAGAAGAATAGCTGCAAAAAGATACATTTTCATTGTAACAGCTGATTGTCTTGAGAATGCCGTTACTCCTGATTGGACTGGTTTTTTTCAAACAGACTCCACTTACAAAAAGGTATTTACTGACGTTCAAGAAAAAATTAAAGATTACATTCTTGATCTGTATAAGGAGAATAGAGCAGAATCATTCAAAGAGATTGAACAATTAACAAAACCTATTCTTAAAAACATAGGAGTTGTTGGTCGAGAAAAGTGGGAAACTTTTATCACTACAGTTCAAGAAGAGTGTCCTTCTATTTCTCAAAATGATTTAGAAAAAGTTGGAAAATTACTAGCAAACCTAGAACAAACAGATTCTAAATATAATCTCATTGGAATCCTTGCTAGTTCAACACCTGAAGAACTCGAAAATTTTA
>JAUQWR010000677.1 GCA_030835065.1 Candidatus Kapaibacterium sp. | reverse complement strand
TTTTTATCAATTGGTACATCTGCCGAGGTTTATCCAGCAGCTCATTTACCAGTAGCAGCAAAGCAATCTGGTGCTTTTGTTATAGAGATCAATCCTAATGAAACCTCTATAAGCAGATATATGGATTGTGTAATTAGAGATACTTCGGCTAAAGCTTTACCAGCTATTATTGAAGAATTAAAAAAGATTATATAAGGAGTCGAAATGATTTATGGTATTGGAACGGATATAATTGAAGTGCAGAGAATTAAAGAAGCACTCGAAAAATATGGCGAAAGATTTCAAAAACGTGTATTTACTCAAACCGAAATCGAATATTGCGAAACTTATAATGAAAAGAAATATCTTCATTATGCCGCCAGATTTGCCGCTAAAGAGTCTTTCAGCAAAGCGATAGGCACAGGCATCACTCAAGGCTTTAAACTCAATGAGGTGGGAATACGCAACGAAAAAGGTGGCAAACCGGTAATTGAGCTTTTTGGCGGACTCAAAGAAAAATGGGATAATTATAAAACTGAAATTTCTCTTTCTCATACTGAAGAAAATGCAATTGCATATATTATAATATTCGATAATAAATAAACCATGGGCAGCTTTTTCGGCTGCCCATTTTTTTATTTAATATACAACAAATCTGCTTATTGCCTGTTCGGCTCTCTCGCTGTCTATTATAATCATATATACTCCCGGACTAAGATCACTTATGTTTATATTTAATTCAATATCTCCTTTGTTATATAGCTTTGACTTTTGGATTTCTTTTACTATCGCTCCATTAAGATTGCCAATGCTTATCGTCAGCTTTCTATCATCATTTAATTTCAGTCTCAGCTTTATATTATTTTGAGCAGGATTTGGATAATTTTCGCTTGATTGAATGGCTCCAGAAAATTTCCTGCACAAATCATAATAACTTTCCGAATTATTAAGACCAGCACATGCACTTTGATATCCAATATCTTCAATTACTCCGGAATGAATTAAATTATATTCTTTACGAATAACATCACTTTTTTCTTTACTTAGTTTAGATAAAAATTCTTCATTCGGATAGAACCAGAAAATTGTTATTTCATTATTATTTGTTGTGTCCAATCTTACTGGTATAAGATATTTAGTCATCAATTCATTTAGAACCTGATCCAATCTGATTTCTTTGTTCTTGCGAGTCTGTTCGTCATCATTGCCTCTATAATTCTGTGTAAGCTCACGAAATTCCTTTATTATTGGTATATTTAAGTAATTCAAAAGCGGTGAATGAGAAAACACTTGCGAAGTCATACTTTTCGAAAAATCTGTCCTGATTATCGGAGTTACTTTCATATATTCATTATCAAATTTATTATCGAGAAACATTGATTCTGAATCGCGAACTGCTCCATTGCGTGCTCTTACATAGATATCTTTTTGGTTTGTATCGTAGCCATGATTAGTAAGTTTTGCCAATAGATTTGAATCAAGTAATTCCTTTTCAATATAATAATCAATAATATATTGAAAACCAAAATCAAGTCTGGTAAAACCCAGGTTCTGTAGTTCGTCTGCATCAGGAACAAGAGTTTTAATTGCCTCAATTCTTTTATCATTATTATTTTCGATTGGCAAGTATTTATCAGTTGATTTATCCCTTACTTTAGTTTCTTTAGATTTTTTAATAAGTTCGCCATTGATAGTAATTATTCTCTCATTAATCAAAGTATCAGACCCTTTTAAGCTTAGTTTATCAACTCCAATCACAGCCTTTTTGTCTGAATAGAAATCATCTGTTTTCTGCTTTTCAGCAGATTTGATTGAATTGAAACTATTCTGTTTAGTCTGAATTACTTTGGAAGAATTTTGATGAGATGTTTCCTTTTTTACAACATGAATTTCATCATTATTATCAGTAATGATTAATAAAGAAGAAATCGCAACAACAAATGCACTAATATACAACATAACTTTTCTCCTAAATTTCTGAGCATTAGCAGCATTATCATATTCCAAAAGAGCGGAGCTCCTTAGCTCTTCAAGATCAATCAAAGGCTGATTATGATTTATTTTTTTAGCTTTGTTTAATAAATTGTCAATGTCTTTCATTTTTGCACCATTGCAATTCTAAATCATTAAGAATTTCTTTTAATTTCTTTTTTGCTCTGTAAACTTTAGTTTTGATATTATTAGAGTTAGTACCAAGCATATCCGCAATTTCTTTGTGAGGCATTTCGCTAAGTTCAGCCAAAATGATTAATTCCCTATCCGATTCATTCAATTTGTCTAATGCATCATAAAGAATAGCTACATCAGTTTTATCTTCCGGACTTAATTCATCTGAATAGATACTATCAATAATCGTTTTATAAGATTCATCATAGTAATTGCTTTTGCGCTTATACTCATAAAATGTACGTCTGATAATAGTCAACATATAATATTTGAATGAGCTAATATTTTTTATTGATTGAAAAGAATTGAATCCTTTGAGAATAGCATCAGACAATACATCTTTTGCAATCTCGCGATTACGTGTTATGAAAATCACATATTTTTCTAAATCTGTGATTATCAATTCAATCATTTCAAAATATTTGTTTTTCAATTCACTCATTTAATAATAACAAATCCATTTGTATAAAAGTGCAATCAAACTCAAAAAAGTAACAAAAAAAACCGCCTCAAAAATTTGAAGCGGTTTTTTCATCAAATAATATTTCAATTATTTTTGTTCGTATTCTGAAACAGGAGTCTTAATAGTAACCTGTACAGTTCTATTATAGAATCGACCTTCAGGTAAATCGTTGCGATACAAAGGTTCGTCTTCGCCAACGCCACGTTTGTTCAAAACGCTAAATTTACCACCAGTTTGTTTGTTGATACCATTAGTAACAGTAGTAGCGCGGTTTTCAGAAAGTTTTTGATTACGTTCGTAAAGACCAACAACGTCTGTATGACCAACAACTTCAACTTTAGAACTTGGTTTTACTCTTTCGTAAACATATTCTTTCATGATGCGTTCATTTATTGGACCAGCGTCAGCTCTATCAAATGGGAACAACACCAAACTATAGCGCTCTAAAGTACTATCACCTTCGACGTCAGTTTTCTTAGTTTGAGTTGAAATTTGT
>JAUQWR010000676.1 GCA_030835065.1 Candidatus Kapaibacterium sp. | reverse complement strand
TATCATTATTTGTATTTGGTGGTTTATTTGGATTTATTGGATTGCTGATTGCTGTACCAGTAACTGCTGTATTAATGATGTTTTTCAATGATTGGCGCAAAAATTTAATTGATAAGCATAAGCAGGAGGAATTAAAAGAATCAGAAATTGTATCTGAGGCTACGGAATAAACAAAAAAACACAGTTTCCATTTTTGAAAACTGTGTTTTTTTTAAATTGAAAGATAAATTATATCTTTTCAGCAACAGATTTGCCTTGTAAGAATAAAGCTAAGTAATCTTTGCTACCAGCTTTAGAATCAGTACCTGACATATTGAAACCACCAAATGGGTGAACATCAACCATAGCGCCAGTACATTTACGATTCAAGTATAAGTTACCTACGTGGAAGTCGCGAGTAGCTCTATCAAGTTTTTCTCTATTGTTTGAGTAAACAGCGCCAGTCAAACCGTAAATAGTATTATTAGCAATTTCCAAAGCGTGGTCGTAATCTTTAGCTTTGATAACAGCTAAAACAGGACCGAAGATTTCTTCTTGAGAAATTCTAGCCATAGGATCGATATCAATAAATACAGTAGGTTTGATAAAGAAGCCGTTCATATCAGCAATTTTTTCGCCACCGCAGAGAAGTTTACCTTCTTGCTTGCCAATTTCGATATAGTTAAGTATTGATTTTTCTGCACTAGCACTAATAACAGGACCAGCATAGACGTTATCAGCAGGATTGCCGCTAGGAATTGCATCAACAGCAACTTTAAGCTTAGCAACAAATTCATCATAAATTTTTTCATCAACAATTACTCTGGAGCAAGCCGAGCATTTTTGACCTTGGAAGCCAAAAGCAGCTGTCCAAGTACCTTGAACTGCAGTATCGATATCAGTTTCGCTATCAACGATAATACTATCTTTGCCGCCCATTTCAGCCACAACACGTTTAATCCAGATTTGTCCAGGATTAGTTTTGCCTGCACGTTCGATAATGCGCAAACCAACTTCCATAGAGCCAGTAAAGCTAATGAAGCGAGTTTTTGGATGATCTACCAAATAATCGCCAGCTTCAGCGCCTGAAGCAACGAAGAAGTTAAGAACGCCTTCTGGTAAACCAATATTTTTCATGATATCAGCAAACAACCAAGCCATCATAGGAGTTTCAGATGATGGTTTTAATACTACAGTATTGCCAGTTACAATTGCTGAAGAAGTAATACCAATCATGATAGCAAATGGGAAGTTCCATGGTGGGATAACAATACCAACACCTAATGGAATATAGAAATAGCGATTTTTTTCGCCAGGCCATTCAGTCAAAGGTTGATCTTGAGCATAGCGTAGAGCTTCTCTACCATAAAGCTCGAGGAAGTCGATAGCTTCGCAAGTATCAGCATCAGCTTCGCCCCAGTTTTTGCCTGCTTCAGTGATCATCCAAGCATTGATTTCATATCTGCGTTTGCGGATTTCATCAGCTGCACGGAATAAAAAATTAGCTCTTTCTTCTACTGGAGTGTGTTTCCATGTTTCAAAAGCTTTAACTGCTGCTTGCATTGCATCTTCTGCTTCTGCTTTGCCTGCTTTTTGGAATGTACCAACTACTTCATCTTTGTTGGCTGGATTTATTGATACTGTTTTTCTTTCTGTGAAAACTTCTTTGCCACCAACCATGTTGGGGTATTCTTTGCCAAGTTGCTGACGTACGTATTCTAAAGCTTCTTTTTGCTTTGTAATGTTTTCTTCTTTTGTATAATCGAAGTAAACTTCATTTTTAAATGTTGTCATGGATTAGGCTCCAATTATTTGTTAAAAAATGTATTTACATTAATCGTTTTTCAATTTTAACGAATTACAAATATACAAACTTAAAAATGATATACAAATAGAATCATATTATATGGAATTTCTTTTTTTCAACAAAAGAAAATATCCATATAATAAACTATATTTAAAGAAGCTTATAAATTATTAATTATTATATCGGTCTATAAGAATCCTTACTACATCCAGCAATTCAGTAATCTGAGGTTTAGTGAGCTGAGCATCTGCACCTACTGATTTGCCTTTGTGCAATACATCTTCCGAAATAATAGAGGAGAAAATAACTACGGGCAAGTGGCTCAAAACTGGATCAGATTTAATATTCTTTGTCAAAGAATATCCATCCATTATTGGCATTTCAATATCAGTGATAATCACATTTGCTAATTTTTGTAAGGATTCGCCTTTGGCAACTCTTTGCGAAATATCTTGTAAGTATTCCCAAGCTTGAAGTCCATTTTTGAAAGATTGTATTTCGAAACCGGCAGAGTTTAATCTGTCTGAAATCATTTTTCTAATGGTTGTAGAATCTTCGGCAGTAATTGCAATTGGTTTTGAATCGAACTTAATTGTTTTTTGAGTCATATCTATAGCAGAAGATGGATCAATATCAGCTACAATTTTTTCTACATCGAGCATAAGAATATGTCTGTTTTCAGAATTTGTAATAATACCGACAATTGATGATTTGTCTGAATCGAAATCATGCATGTTTTCGGGCGATACAATATCATTCCATGAAATTCTATGTATTCTCTGAACGTCATTGACAATAAATCCGACTTTAAGCTTATTGAATTCGGCAATAATCATTTTGTTGTTCATAGTGGAATTGCCAAACTGATAGAGATATTTGCAAAGATCTAAAGCAGGAATTATAGAGCCACGAAGATTGAACACTCCATAAATTGTTTCGGGCTGGCTTGGCATTTTTGTAAGTTGTGGCATTCGAATAATTTCTCTAACCTTGGCTACGTTGATACCAAAAGACTGAGTTATCAAATTAGAATTTCTATCTTCATATTTAAGAATAAATTCAACAATTTCAAGCTCATTTGTGCCTGTTTCTAATAGAATATTATTATTCGAAGCCATAAAATCATCCTTTGTAATATTTTTATGTATAAAAGTACAATAGAATTGATTATTTTACAAATTAAATAAGATTATATAAAAATTAAATTTTTATTTCATAATTAATATTTTAAATTTGATAGCTTAGAGTTATTTTTGTACTTGGTAAAAAAAAATTATTTAAACAGCGAAGTAAATATGGTATTAAAATTAAGAAACATAGCAATAATTTTAGTAAGCGCAATAATTGCATTGAGTGCCTGCAAATCGACAAAAGAAATCGATACTAGAAATGTCGAGGAAGTATATCGCAAAGCATTAGAATTGTTCAAAAACGAGGATTATATAGAATCTAAGAACTTATTTGATGTGATAAGGCTCCAATTTCCAGCAAGTCAGTATGCCGATGATGCTCAGTATTACTTAGCAGAGATAGCATTTGCAAGAGATGAATTTGTATTGGCTGCATATTCTTATAATGCTCTAAGAAAGTATTATCCTGGTAGCGAATATACAAAAATTGCATTATTTAAATCGGGACTATCATCTTATAATACAACATTACCATTTGATCGGGATCAGAAAGATACAAAAGCTGCAATACAAACATTTCAGGAATATCAGTATCTCTATCCCGGAGATTCATTATATAATAAAGCCACTGAATATATAAATGAATTAAGAGAAAGATTGGCTCAAAGAGAATTTTCGACAGCCGAATTATATAGAAAACTAACAAGCCCACGATCAGCACTTATTTATTTTGATAATGTAATAAGAGATTACAACGATACAAAGTTTTTGGAATCTGCATATTTAGGTAAGATCGAGGTACTGATCGAAATGAAAAGAAAAGACGAAGCCCTAGGGTCGATAGATGTATATTACAGATTATTTCCTAATGGAAAATTTCTATTAGAAGTGAAAAAACTAGAAAGCGAACTTAAGAAATCTAATTAAAAATTAATGTTAAATTTATTTTAATATAAGCTTTCAAAAAAAGCAAAAAAAGTGGCTTCGAAAAAATTCATAAAACTAGGCTTAAGTGCTTGAAAATATTGAGAGCAAAATGCTGAAAAATTTTTATTTTTTTAGTTTAAAAAAAACTCTCTAATTTTGCAATGAATATATGTACAAAAGTGTAAATTGGTAATGGATATTGAATGTATAACGGCAGGACCTTTTGAGACAAACGGATATCTGCTGAGCGATGAAACAAAAAAGGCAGTCATAATAGACACGCCTTTAGAAAGCACACACGAATTCATGCTCAAGATAAGACAAAAAGGTTTGACTGTCGAAGCAATAATACTCACACACACACATTGGGATCATACTGCAGATGCAGCGGAGCTCAAGCGTCAGACAGGTGCAAAGTTATACGTTCATACTGAAGATGCATATAGGCTGGAAGACCCAAAGAAATTCAGCATAATGCGTTTGCCGTTTATTATCGAAGCGGTCGAAGCAGATGTATTACTTAAAGGTGGCGAATTGATTGAGTTTGGAAATCAAACTTTGGAAGTTAAATATACTCCCGGTCATACCGAAGGAGGAATTTGCTTGGTCAATCACGATCAAAAAATAATATTCAGCGGCGACACACTTTTTGCACACAGCATCGGGAGATGCGACCTCCCGGGTGGTTCGATGCCTCAGCTTATTAACTCCATCAACGACAATCTTCTTTCACTTGAAGACGACTATATTATTTATTGTGGTCATGGCGAAAACACAAGTGTTGGAATCGAAAAACGTACAAATCCGATTTTAAATTCATAGAAGTATGATTATGAAATCGAATAATATCGTATTTCGGATTAAGTTATTGGTAATATCGGCTTTGGCTGTTGTTTTACTTGGGTCGTGCTATTCATTTACCGGCGGATCGACCCCGGAACATTTGAAAACTTTGTATATTGCCAATGTTATAGATAATTCTGGCTTTGGCAATCCAGAGTATAAAATGGTTCTGTCGCAGACAGTGCATGAGAATTTCAAAAGAGACAACTCACTTGCATTAGTCGAGTCCGGCGGCGACGCTAAACTTAGCATTACTATAAGCTCTATAAACGAATCTACCGGCGCTATTGGTAGCGGCGAGCTAGAAACTGAGCGAAGAGTAACTGTTAATTGCAGCGTAGAGTATTTTGATAATGTTAAAAAGAAGCAAATTTTGAATAGAAGTTTTTCTCAGTTTGCTCAATTTAGCATAAAAGATGCTCAAACAGCTCGCAACGAAGCTATCAAAACTATATTAAAGCAGATTGCTGACGATGTTTTGCTCGCTGTTGTTTCGGGTTGGTAATTTAAAAATAAAAAAATTTGTATAAACTAATGGGGGAGTTCCTCTCCTTCTATGGAACAAGTAGTACTGATTGTTTACTTTATTGCTTTATGCATACTCTTTGGATTCGGTATCCATGGATTGATATTGCTTTACTATTACAAAAAAACTGAAAAGCAAAATCATCCAATTCCAATTTTACCGGAAGATCTTCCAAAGGTTACTATCCAATTGCCAATGTTCAACGAATATTTCGTTGTTGAGCGATTGATTAGTTCTGTATGCGCGATCAAGTATCCGCAAGACAAATTAGAAATCCAGGTGCTTGACGATTCGACGGATGATACGGTTAACTTGTGTCAATCACTTGTTAAATCTTATCAAGAAAAAGGTTTTAATATTAAATATATCCACAGAACTGATAGAACAGGCTATAAAGCAGGCGCTTTGAAATATGGACTTGACTTTGCAGAAGGTGAATATGTGGCTATATTTGATGCCGATTTTGTGCCAAATCCTGATTTCTTGCTCAAAACAGTCCCTCATTTTACCAATCCTAATATAGGAATGGTTCAAACAAGATGGGAACACCTCAACGAAGAATATTCTTTCCTTACTCGTGCTCAGGCACTAGCTTTGGATGGACACTTCGTGCTCGAACAGCAAGTTCGCAACAAAGCCGGCTTTTTTATTAACTTCAACGGTACAGCAGGTATCTGGCGCAAATCATGCATTTATGATGCTGGCAACTGGCAGCCTGATACACTTACAGAAGACTTAGATCTCAGCTATCGCGCTCAGCTTAAGGGCTGGAAGTTTATATATCTTAATGATGTGACTTCTCCTGCCGAATTGCCTGCAGATATCAATGCTCTTAAAACTCAGCAATTCCGTTGGACTAAAGGTGCTGTCGAAACAGCTATTAAAATGCTTCCAAGAGTAATGAAAGCTAAATTGCCCTGGAAAGTCAAATCTGAGTGTTTCGTTCATTTATCCAGCAACATAGTTTTTCCTTTTATTATTCTTGTTGCTTTGTTAAATGTTCCAATAGTTGTTATTAAAAATACTTTCGAAGGATTCGATACATTTTATTCATTTATGTCTATATTTGTATTAGCATCAATATCTACATTGCTTTTCTATACATTTGCTCAAAAGGCAATCCATTTGGACTGGCGTCGCCGTCTTTTGCTTTTCCCTGTGTTTTTAGCAGGAAGTATGGGTTTTGCCGTTAA
>JAUQWR010000675.1 GCA_030835065.1 Candidatus Kapaibacterium sp. | reverse complement strand
GCTATCTGACACTTGGAAGATCAGTAAGAACATTATCCGGAGGTGAATCACAAAGAATTAGATTAGCCTCGCAGATTGGATCTAAACTTGTAGGTATTATGTATGTTTTGGACGAACCAAGTATTGGACTTCACCAACACGATAATAATAAATTGATTAACTCTCTAAAAGAACTTAGAGATCTGGGTAATACTGTAATTGTTGTTGAGCACGACAAAGCTATGATCGAAGAATCGGACTATTTGGTAGATATGGGTCCTGGTGCCGGAGTTCATGGTGGCGAAGTTGTATTAGCTCTAAATACTGACGAATTAAAGAAAAAGAAAAAATCTGAACTTAAAAATTCACTTACAGCACAGTATATTAAAAATTACAAAAAAATCGATATTCCAAAAGAACGTCGTCAGCCAAATGGTAAATTTTTAAGTCTTAAAGGTGCAAGCGGCAATAATCTAAAAGATGTAGATCTAAATATTCCTCTGGGTATGTTTGTCTGCATCACTGGAATGAGTGGTTCAGGCAAATCCACTTTGATAAATGATACACTCTACCCTATACTTTCAAAGCATTTTTATAAATCAATAGCTCAGCCGCTTCAATATAAATCAATCGAAGGATTAGAATTAATAGATAAAGTTATAGAAATTGATCAAACACCAATTGGACGAACCCCAAGATCAAACCCAGCAACATATACTGGAATATTTACTCTTATCAGAGACTTTTTTGCAGTACTTCCTGAAGCAAAAATCAGAGGATACAAAGCGGGTAGATTTTCATTTAACGTAAAAGGTGGAAGATGCGAAGAATGCGAAGGAGCCGGACTTAAAAAATTAGAAATGAACTTTTTGCCTGATGTTTATGTTACTTGCGATTCTTGTAATGGACTTAGATATAATGCTGAAACTTTACAAGTAAAATATAAAGGCAAATCGATTGCTGATGTCTTAGATTTGACAGTCGAAGAAGCTAATGATTTTTTCAAAGATATACCTAAACTTAAAAACAAACTTAAAACTCTATTTGAAGTTGGGCTAGGATATATTAAATTAGGCCAACAAGCACCAACTCTTTCCGGTGGAGAAGCCCAAAGAGTAAAATTAGCCACTGAACTTTCTAAAACCAGTACCGGAAAAACCTTATATTTGCTTGATGAACCTACTACAGGACTACATTTTGAAGATGTCAAGATACTGATGGAGCACTTAGGCAGATTGGTGGACAAAGGAAACACTTTAATCATAATCGAACATAATTTGGATGTAATTAAGTGTGCAGATTGGGTTATAGATCTAGGTCCAGAAGGTGGTGCAGGTGGAGGCAAAATAATTGCAGAAGGCAGCCCTGAGAAAATAGTTCAATGCAAAATGAGTTATACAGGAAAATATTTGAAAGACGAGCTTAAATAATCAAATAATCATTGAATTTTGCTAAGCTTTTTAATATCTTTGTATTATTGTTATTATTAATAATGGTAATATTTGATGAATATTGATACTTTTTATAATTTCATACATATAGTTAACAAAAACATTTGTCTAATCAAAGGAGATATTAATGGCTGAAGAAACTAAATTCGTGCCATTCGTTCCTGCAAGCAGCAACATGTCTGAAATGACCATAAGAGCCTTGATTCTTGGTCTTATAATGGCAGTTGTACTCGGAGCGGCAAACGCATATCTTGGATTGAAAGCAGGCATGACAATCGCAGCTACCTACCCGGCAGCTGTTATTGGTATGGCTCTTCTTAAAGTTATGCGTGGTTCTATTCTCGAAGAAAATTTTGCACGTACTGTTGGTTCAATCGGTGAATCAGTGGCAGCGGGTGCAATCTTCACTATTCCTGCCTTTTATATAGCAGGTATATGGAGACCTTTCAATACAACCCAAAACTATATCACTGCTTCTTTAATTTTAATTTTCGGTGGTATTTTGGGTATTATGTTTGTTGCTTTGCTTCGTAGAGTAATGGTCGAAGATAAAGACCTACCCTACCCTGAATCAGTTGCAGCAGCAGAAATTCACAAAACAGGCCAAAACTCAGGCGGTAAATCCAAATATTTGTTTGGAGCTATGGGTATGGGTGCATTAGTTAAAGCTATGGCTGAATTTAAATTATTCCCTTATATATGGGAACATTTCCTTGAATTTACAAAACAAACTGTTACTGGTACTACTTTCGTCGGCAAAGGTGGATTATTTTTAAGCTCTCCTGGTGTAAGCCCTGCTTATATGGGTGTTGGTTATATCATTGGTCCTAAACTTGCTGCTTTAAACTTTTCCGGTGGTTTGATTGCTTGGGGTCTTTTGGCTCCTATTATTTATTACTTTATCTCTCCAAGTATCGATTTGGCAGCTTGGGCAAATTACTTAGTAGCTAATAAACATATCACTTTAGATGCTGCTACTGCAAAAGTAAGCGATCCTCTATTCCAAATTACAGAAGTTTGGAAATTTATTGTTCGCCCGATTGCTATTGGCGGTATGCTTGTTGGTGCAAGTTTAACTCTCTGGAGAATGAGAAAAAGCTTAATAGCTGGTATCGTTCGTTCAGTCAATGACGTTAAAAAAGCAGCTCAAGGTGGCGGCACTTCAGAAAGAACAGAAAAAGATATTCCATTCCCATGGATTATGTTAGGTATATTAGTTGTTGCAATAGCTACATTCTGTATCACATTCTTCATTTTCAACACAAGTTTGTTGGTTGCAATCGTTTCAGCGACAATTCTAATCATTCTTGCATTCTTCTTCGCAGCTGTATCAGGATACCTTGTTGGTATTATGGGTTCATCCAATAATCCAATTTCTGGTCTTACTCTAACTGCTCTTGTAGTAACAGCATTAATCTTAGTATTATTAGGTGTAACAAAAGAAACTGGCGGCGTAGCTGCTGTTCTTGGTGTTGCTGCTATCGTTTGCGTTGCTGCAGCTGTATCAGGCGAAATGCTTCAAGATTTGAAAGCTGGACATATTCTTGGCGGTACTCCTTGGAAGATGGAAATCGGCGATATAATTGGTGTTGTTTTATCAGGCGCTGTTATGTTCTTGGTTCTTTCTTTCCTTAATGATGGCGATATTGCTAAAGGTGTTTTAGAAGGTTACGAAGGTGGCTTCGGGTCTAAATCACTTGCTGCTCCTCAAGGTGGCTTGATGGCTATGCTTTCGCAAGGTATTGTTGGCGGGCAGATGGCTTGGCCTCTTATTATTGTTGGTATGCTTATGGGCGTTGGTTTTGTTTTAATGCAAGTTAAAAGCCCGATGCTTGTTTCTGTTGGTATGTATTTGCCATTAGAAACTACTTTTGCTATCTTTATTGGTGGTTTAGTAAAAGGTATCGTTGAAAAAATCAATGAAAAACGTGCTCATAACGAAAATCAAAAAGCTCGTATCGAAAACGTCGGTGTACTTTTGGCTTCCGGTTTGATTGCCGGCGAAGCGCTTATGGGTCTTGTTTTTGCTGGTTGTGCTGTATTTGAAATATTCCCTCCGGCTTTATTCCCTAATGCTTCTTTTGCTATTAGCATCGTTGTCTTAGCTCTCGTTGGTTGGGTTTTGACTGCTCTTCCTGTTAAACATGCAGGCGATCCAGACGAACCAGCTTCACCTTCTGGTATGTAATTTTTTAATAATCCCATGTAAATAAGCACTTACATGGGATTTGTTTAATATTTTTAGGAGAACTAATATGGATAATTTTAATCAATCTAGCTTCAATAGCAGTTCAGAAATGGCTGTTCTTGGTCCTATCGTCGATAAACAAGCTCGCGACATGAGTTTTGTTGGTATTATTTTCATTATCATGGGTGCATTAACTTGTCTTAGCATTATCGGTGCTATTTTTGGTATTCCATATATTATTATGGGTTTAAGGCTAAGAGAATCTTCTCAAGCATTGCTTTCCTATTTAGCAAGTGGAAATGTATTAGAATTAAATAATGCTTTTGAAAAAAGCAGTTCATTTTTTAGTATAATGAAGATTTTAATGATTATTGGTCTTGCACTCTTCGCTTTATATATTCTTGTTATATTAATGATTTTATTAACTGGTGGTTTTGCTGCTTTGCAAAATTCAAGTTATTAATAATAAAGGAATAGTATAGAATAATAATTACTTATTATTTTCAAGATTTGATTGGGTTTATTCTTATTAGATTAAACCCATTTTTTTGTGAAATTGACAAAAATA
>JAUQWR010000674.1 GCA_030835065.1 Candidatus Kapaibacterium sp. | reverse complement strand
TGCAAATGCAGCAGCAATAAATGGTCTGTTATTACTTAGACTCGGACAACCAAATTCTGCCTTATTGAACCTTAGGTATGCACAAAAAGCCGGTGCAAATATTAGTGATATTTATGCTGCTATGGCTCAAATCTATACTTTGCGCGGTGATTTGGCTAATGCTAGAATGTATTCTGATGAGTTTATGCGACAAAGTAATCTCAAAATTGTACCTTCAATCGAAATAAAAGAGTTACTCGAAAAAGATTCCAGCTTTTCTGAGCCAGTCGATCATTTAATAGTATTATTGAAAGACTCAAGTATTGCCAAAAATGATACAGTCAAAAAAAATGACACTACAAAAGCAGATAAAAGATTTGATAATTTATTTAATAAAGATTCTGTCAGTCAGGCAGAAGATGGTGGAATATTAGGCTTATATAAGCAATTTGCGTTGTATTTTATTGCTATTGTTGCTGCATTAGCTCTTATTATTTTGTATTTATATTTGAAATGGCGAAACAAACAGATACAATTGATTAGTAATGCAAAAACAAATAAAATTAAAAAGCCAATTAAGCCGGAACCAAAAGCTAAAGCTCAAAAAGAAACTAAAGAATCCAAGCCTGCAGCTGAAAAGAAAGTAAAAGCACCAGTCAATAAAGCATTAGAACAATATAAGAAGAGTTCGGGCGAGATTTTTGACAAGGTGATTGAAGATAATGAAGAAGAAAAATTTAAACCCAAAAAGATTGAAAAAAAGAAAATTGAAAAGATAGAAGAAGATGTTATTGATTCATCAATTGAAGAGACTCATTTATCCAAACAAGAAAAATCTGAGCTGGATGTGGTTGTTGCGCCAAATATCGAAAGCGAAGAAAAGCCAAAATCTAAAGCAATACCAGCAAAAGTAGAATTGGCTATGCATCTTGCCCAAGAGCAACAACGAATCAGAAAAGAAACGCTCGAAAACCTAAATAAAACAGGGATTTCTGCAGATAAAGACAAGCTTATTGATATGGCAAAAAGCTTGGGAATAGAGCGTGGAAGCATCGAAGCCAAATCTTCATTGCAAAAAATGCAGACAGACAAAGAAACATTAATGAAACTCGAACAAAAATTCAACGTAAAGAAATAAGTAGATTTATTAAATTTTTTTATATTTTTGCAAGCAATTGCAATACAAATAATTTAAAAGTGTCTTTTGTATTGCTGGCTTTTTTGGATTTTTGGTGAAAGATGAAACATTATTTACGAATTATATTTAAAGTATTTCTCTTTGTTGTGCCTGTGATTAGCGCAAATATTGCTATATATTCGCAGAAGCCAATAATACCAAATCCAAACCTTAGCGAAATCGGATCAAAAAAACCAATTATAAAATATCAAAACCAGAGTGTCTTACCTCGTTCCAATAATTTTGATGGCATAAAATTTGCTCAAAAT
>JAUQWR010000673.1 GCA_030835065.1 Candidatus Kapaibacterium sp. | reverse complement strand
TCTTGTTCCATCTGCAGGCGAATTATCCGAAAGACTTGAATCTTCAGGCTGCAAAACTTTTTTTGCTCCGCTTGTTAGCCTCAAACCCAAAAATATTTCTAAAGCATTTGGTCTGCCTGAGCATATTCGAAAAATATTAATTGAAAATGATATTAAAATTATTCATCCTGATTATCCTAGCGATACTTTTATGTGTTGGGTGGCTAAAAGAAAATTGGATATTAAATTGATTTGGCATGTGCGTTGGACAGAAAAATTTTTTAAAGACAGATTATTTGAACGAATTGTAGATGGTATGATCGGAGTTTCTGATGCTGCTGGCAGAAGATTTTCTGATTCAGCCAAAATTAGAGCAAAATATAGAACAATTTATAATGGTGTAGATTGCCAATTGTTCAAACCACTTGAGGATAGAAATTCTATTCGCCGAGTTCTCGATATGCCCGAAAATCGTTTTATTTTAATTTTTGTCGGTATTTTGAAAGATGGAAAAGGCGTTTACGACCTTGCAAATGCAATGGGTATTTTAAGAAAAAAATATTCGGATGAGCTAATGCCTTACCTTTATTATGTTGGTACTGCTCCCAATCAAGAAAAATTAGAACAACTCAATACTTTAATAAAAGAAAATAATTGCTCTGAATTTGTTAGAATAATTCCTCAACAAAAAAACATTCATGAATGGATGCAAGCTGCTGATGCTCTCGCTATACCTTCGCACGAAGGAAATGAAGGTATGCCAAGAGTAATGTATGAAGCTCTCGCATGTGGCACTGCTGGCATCGGTACTGATATTTCTGGTGTGAATGAGGCTATAACTCCAAGCACCGGTATTCTTGTCGATGAAAAAAATCCTGATAGTCTTGCTCTTGGTATTGCTAAATTAGTGGATGATCCTTTATTATTGAAAGAACTTCAACAAAAAGGCAGACAAAGAGCTTTAGATTTCTTTGATATTAGAAATCATGCTAGAGATGTTATGAATTTTTATGATGAGATTTTATCAAGATGAGTGAACCATTATCAATATTGTTTTTAAATTCTGCAAAATCTTGGGGTGGAAACGAAAGATGGATGTGCTCTGCTGCTAATGGACTTGCCGAAAGAGGCTGGGATGTTCATGTTGCGATTCGTACCGACATATTTGACAATAAATTTCATAAAAATGTAAAGATTTACAAGTTAAGTTTCTCTAGTGAACTTAGTATTTCAACATATAAAGATTTAGCAGCAATTATTAAAGAACACGAAATTGATATTCTACTTCCCACTAAGAGAAAAGAATATTTCATTGCCGGGATTATTGCTAAGTTTCTTTCTCTTCCAGTTGTATTTCGATTAGGAATTACAAGAACAATAGCCAAACATAAGTTTGCCGAAAGATTTGTTTATAAATTTCTTCCAAGCAAAATTTTAGTAAATGCAAAAAACATCAAAGATTTGCTTGTCTCGGACAAATTATCCAAAGATGAAAAAATCATTCACATATATAACGGATATTCCTTTGATGATGATTTCGAACCATTTTATTTAGATAATACAGACAAAGTATTTACATTTGCATCCGCAGGTAGATTAGCAGCTCAGAAAGGATTCGATATTCTGCTCGAATCAATTAATATTCTAAAAAATGAAAATATTGATAATTTTAAAATTCTTATAGCCGGAGATGGCTCCGAGCGTGATGATTATTTATCTTATATAAAAAATAAGGATATAAAAAATGTTGAGTTGATTGGTGAAATATCAAATGTGAGAGGATTTTTCGCATGTTCTAATGCAGTATTAATTCCATCGCGCAACGAAGGAGTACCTAATACTTTGTTCGAGGCATGGAGTGTGAAAAAAGCTGTTATTGCAAGCGACGCTGCCGGTATTCCGGAAGTAATCGAAAATAAGCATAATGGTTTGATTTGCAAGCTCAATCCGCAAGACTTAGCCAATTCAATTAAGTTTGCTTTAGCAAACCCAGAACTAATTAGCAGTTGGGGATTAAATGGTTATAACAAATTACATCGAGATTTTACAATTGACAAAATGCTTGATAGGCTCGAAGAAGAACTAAAAAAGTTAGTTTAGTCGCCGGCAAGCAGATCAGGTCTCCTATTTTTTGTTTTTTCGAAAGCTTGGTTTTCTCTCCATTTTTTTATTTCAGAATGGTTGCCACTCAATAATACATCGGGTACTTTCATACCTCTGAAATCAGCCGGGCGAGTATATTGAGGAGCTTCGAGCAATCCATTCATAAATGAATCTTCGAGAGCAGACTCTGCATCACCAATAACTCCGGGTATCAATCTGACAATCGAATCCACTAAAACTAGTGCAGGCAGTTCGCCACCACTCAATACAAAATCTCCAATCGAAATTTCTTTTGTTACAAACTTATCTCTAACTCTTTGATCGATACCTTTATAATGACCTGCAATAATCATCAAATTTTCTTTCAAAGACAATTCGTTCGAATCGCTTTGCTTCAACACATTGCCGTCAGCACACATAAAAATAATATCGTCGTAATTTCTTTCAGCTAATAGTTTTTCAATACAATCAAACAAAGGTTGGCATTTTATAAGCATTCCTGCACCACCACCGAAAGGATAATCATCGATATGGCGGTATTTATCTGTTGCATATTCATGCAGATTATGCAAAACAATCTCGACTAAGTTTTTTTCGCGAGCAATTCTGATAATACTTGTCGAAATTATTGATTCCATTGATTCAGGAATAGCCGACAGAATATCAATCCTCATCTTCTCTCCCACTTTGATTTAATAAGTCCATCAACCCATCCATCACAAATAGCTTGATTTTCTTTTTCCTCAAATCCAACTCTTTGATAAAATCAGGTATAGCCGGTATTGGTAGTTCGCCACCACTTGTACTTACTAGCCAAACCGGATTGGCAGGCATATCCCAGACTTCTGTAATTTTGCCAATAAACTCGTTAGTTTCGAAATTATATACTTCGCAATCGATCAATTCTTCATCAAAAATATAATCAGGATTGAATTTGTCTAATTCACTTAAGGAAATAAAAATGGCTTGTTCTTTGAAGTTTACTATTTCTTCAGAATTGTCAATACCTTTAAGTTTTATGATAAATAGTTTTTTTTCATTAATAAAAGAGTCTTCAACTACGAATTTTTTTGTAAAATTTTTAGAAAATCCAATTTCAATAGAAATACCTTTTGGAATAACACCAAGATTCTTAGGATATTCACTAACAATAAAATGCCCTTCGTAGCCACGAGGAGTCGATACAAAGCCTAATTTTTTTAAATCCATATTATATTATTCAAGTAAATTATTAATATATTTATAAAACAAGAGGAGTTCAATCGATAGAACTCCTCTATATTAAATCAAGAATTATTATTATAAAACATTATCGATTTTTGTACCTGGCACATCCAATTTCTTGAATATCTCGAGCATTTCGTCGAATGGACGAGCGCCGATATCGCCTTTAGCACCATGAACTCTGACCGAAACAGTGTTATTATCCATTTCTTTTTGGCCCACAATAAGTGCAAAAGGAATTTTAGCTTGTTCTGATTCAGCAATCTTACGATTGACCTTTTCGCTTCTCAAATCGATTTGAGTTCTAAAACCAAGTTCGTCGAGTTTAGATTTTAATTGATTAGCATAATCATATTGTGATTGCCCTACAGGCAATACACTAATCTGCACAGGAGCAATCCAGAATGGGAAATTACCAGCATAGTGCTCAATCAAAATAGCAACAAATCTTTCCATCGAGCCAAATGGAGCACGGTGAATCATGACAGGACGGTGCGGTGCATTATCAGTACCGATATATTCTAACTCAAATCTTTCAGGTAAATTATAATCAACCTGAATTGTTCCCAATTGCCATTTACGTCCGAGAGCATCGCGAACCATGAAGTCAAGTTTAGGACCATAGAAAGCAGCTTCGCCTAATTCGACAACTGTATTCATACCTTTTTCTTCAGTAGCTTCGATAATTGCTTTTTCAGCTTTTTCCCAAACCTCGTCATTGCCGATATATTTTTCTTTATTATCAGGATCACGCAAAGAAATTTGAGCTATATAGTCATCAAAACCAAGAGTAGAAAACACTCTCATAATAATATCAATTACTTTTTTAAACTCTTCTTTCAGTTGGTCTGGAGTACAGAACAAGTGAGCATCATCCTGAGTAAATCCGCGAACACGAGTAAGCCCGTGAAGCTCACCGCTTTGTTCGTAGCGATAAACAGTACCAAACTCAGCTAAGCGAAGTGGAAGATCTCTATAAGATCTTGGTTTGCTCTTATAAATTTCGCAATGGTGAGGACAGTTCATAGGTTTCAACAAAAACTCTTCGCCTTCGGCAGGAGTATTGATTGGTTGGAACGAATCTTGTCCATATTTAGCATAATGTCCAGAAGTTACGTATAATTCTTTTTGACCAATGTGAGGAGTAATAACAGGATTATAACCATACTCTCTTTGGATGCCACGCATGAAATATTCTAATTTTTCACGAAGCACAGCACCTTTTGGAAGCCACAAAGGCAATCCTTGGCCCACTTTACTAGAAAACACAAATAATTCGAGTTCTTTTCCAAGTTTTCTATGATCTCTTTTTTCGGCTTCTTCTCTCAAAGTAATAAAGTCTTCGAGCATTTTCTTTTTAGGGAAGCTGATGCCATAAAGTCTAGTCATCATAGCTCTCGACGAATCGCCACGCCAATAAGCACCGGCAACAGCATATAATTTTACAGATTTGATCAATCCAGTATTAGGTATATGAGTACCACGGCAAAGATCAATAAAATCACCTTGTTTGTAGAATGTGATTTCATCTTCTTTAAGCCCGTCCAATAATTCTAATTTATATTCATCGCCAACTTCTTTGAAATGCTTTACAGCTTCATCCCAAGAAATTTCAATTCTTTGATAATCAGCATCGCGTTTAGCCAATTCAAGCATCTTAGATTCAATTTTTGGCAAATCGTCGGCAGTAATTCTTTGTCCATTTGGAATATCAATATCATAATAGAAGCCATTTTCGATAGCCGGACCTACGCCAAACTTGGCACCCGGATAAAGAACAGAAACAGCTTCAGCCATCAAGTGGGCAGATGAGTGCCAATAAATTTCTTTACCTTCATCATTATCAAAAGTTACTAATTTAATTTCAGCATCTTCATTTATTGGTCTTGATAAATCATATTGTTTGCCATTGACAAAAATTCCGAGACAATTGCGGGCTAAACCCTCAGAAATGGATTTTGCAATCTCCATTCCGCTAGTTCCGTCCGGATATTCGCTTACCCTTCCGTCTGGAAATGTTATTTTCATGCTTTTTCCGAAAAATTATTATACTTTATAAAAAGCAAAAATATAAATATTATGCGAACTAATAAAATTTGATTTTACTTTATTCCAACTTTATTGATTTCAAAGCTATTTTTTATTAATTTTTATTGAACTTTAAAATATTTTTTCTTCATCAAAATTGTGGATAAACTTACAAATCATTATTCACTATATATTTATAGTATTATTTAAAAAATATTAATTTTTTCATAATTAACAGTTTTCCGATTTTTGCTAATTGTTTTTTTGATTTATAATTAAGAGATATAGGAAGGTGTTTATGAGAAAATTGCTTCTATTAGCTGCATTCATCACGCTAAGTATTGCTTCTTCTTTCGCTCAGAATCTACAGATTCATTATGATATGGGCAAAGATAGAAAGTATATTACTAGTACTTTCGAAATGTTCAAACCAGATGATTATGGAGCTTCATTCTTTTTCATCGATTTTGATTTCAACCAATCTGGCAACAAATCTGCTTCTTTGGCTTATTTTGAAGTTGCCCGATATTTAAAACTACCCTTTATTGATGAAAAGTTCTCAGCTACTGTCCAATATAATGACGGTACTGCTCCCTGGGGAAGATTAGGTTCTATTTGGCTTGCCGGCTTCAGCTACCCAATCGATTTAGGTTTTGTTACTCTTAGTACTGATTTATTGGCTAGAAAAGACTATGCTTCTAAAGATATGGACATCCAGCTTACAACAGTCTGGTACAAACCATTCTTCGATAATAAACTTGTTTTTCAAGGATTTTTGGATGTATGGTCTAAACACAATCCTGTCAAAAATGAAAGAGAATTTGTTGTATTAACTGAGCCACAATTGTGGTACAACGTTTGGGATAGGTTAAATCTCGGCGGTGAAGTCGAAATCAGCAACAATTTTATTGCTTCTGACGAATTTCAAGTCAATCCGACACTTGGTATTAAATGGAACTTTTAATTTAAAGGATATAGGCAAAAAATGTTAGCAAAATTCTTCGAATTTGAAAAAAACAAGACAGATTTCAAGACTGAAATCATTGCCGGCTTGACAACTTTTTTGGCTACAATGTATATCATTGTGGTCAATCCGGCAATTTTAAGCAAGACCGGCATGCCTTTCAGCGGTGTGCTCACTGCTACAGTACTTGTCTGCTTTTTTAGCAGCATGATGATGGGACTCTATGCAAAAAATCCGATTGTAGTTGCCCCCGGTATGGGACTAAATGCATTTTTCACTTTTAGCGTTGTGCTTGGCATGGGCGTGAAATGGGAAGTTGCTCTTGGTGCAGTATTTTGGGCTGGTATTTTCTTTTTTGTTCTTTCTGTATTCAATGTACGTACATTTATTGTTCAAGCCATACCAAAGCAACTTAGGTATGCAGTCTCGGCTGGTATTGGGTTGTTTATTACATTGATTGGCTTTGCAAATGCAA
>JAUQWR010000672.1 GCA_030835065.1 Candidatus Kapaibacterium sp. | reverse complement strand
TCTTGTAGTACTTTATTCAATTAATGTGTTTCTCGGATTTATTTTGTCGCAAACCGGTATGGTCAAACATTGGTTGCAAGTAAGACATCAGGAAAAAGGCTGGTGGAAAAAATTAATTATTAACGGTATTGGTCTTACACTATCAGCTTTTATTTTAGTGTTTGTTGTTTATATTAAGTTTCATGAGGGTGGATGGATTACTATAGTAATTACTACTGCTGTTGTGATTTTCTTTGCTTATATCAAACATGAATATACTAAAGCAGGAAAGTTAATTGAAAAATTGAATGTAATTACTGAATCCATGAACCAAAAAGATACAAAATTCATTAAACCGTTACCTAAAGCAAAGTTTGATCCCAATGGCAGAACAGCTGTATTGTTGGTAAATGGATTTACTGGCATTGGTGTCCACTCGCTTTTGAGTATTTTTAAGCTTTTTGGTGATACATTCAAGAACTACCTTTTCATTCAAATTGGTGTCATTGATGCCGGAACATTCAGTTCGGTCGAAAAGCTTCAGAAATTAAAAGCTAAATCAGAAGAAGAAGTCCAAAAGTATGTCGATTTTATTGAAGACTATGGCTACTACGCCGAGGGAATGACTGCTACAGGATTAGAAATTGAGGAAGAGATTATTAAATTAATTCCAAGTATTAAAGACAAATTTGCAAAAGCTGTATTTTTCGGCGGGCAAATAGTATTTCCCAAAGATACATTTATGTCCAGACTTTTGCATAACTACACTGTATTTTCTGTTCAAAGAAAATTATATGCTTTGGGATTTGAATTTGTAATTCTTCCGATTAAACTGAGGGAATAGAAGAAAGTCAGATAATTATATTTCAGCTGTTAAAAGCAAAAAACCTTCCGAATTAAAATATCCGGAAGGTTTTTTTTAAAAATTTTAAACAAATTAAGATTCGCGCTCAACAACAAATCGAGCAAAAGCTTTAAGCGATTCTTTAGCATCTGAATCAGGTAATATACTTAATTTATCGACAGCTTTTTCAGAATATTCAATCGCCATTTTTGCAGCAAAATCAATTCCACCGCGCTTTTGAGCAAATTCAATAATATCTTTGATATGCTTCTTTCTTAAATTGCCAT
>JAUQWR010000671.1 GCA_030835065.1 Candidatus Kapaibacterium sp. | reverse complement strand
ATCTTGCGATGTATTTGATTTGCTCGCCGATTGCTTAGGTATATCTATTTCCTTATTTTTTTATAATTTTGTATCTAATATTTTGAAAAAACTTAACGGAAAAAATGAGTAATTTTTTTGATTTAATACATAGTTCTCCCGATTGCAAAGCGAGGCGTGGAGTATTACATACAGACCACGGAGATATACCAACTCCAATATTTATGCCAGTGGGCACTCAAGCCTCTGTCAAAGCACTCCAACAAAGAGAGCTCAAAGAGCTTGATGCCAAAATAATTTTGGGCAATACTTATCACTTATATCTTCGCCCGGGCAACGACACAATGAAATTTTTCGGTGGTTTGCATCAGTTTATGAATTGGGATCGTCCTATTTTGACTGATAGCGGAGGCTACCAAGTATTTTCGCTTCAAGATCTCCGTAAAATTTCGGACAAAGGTGTTGAATTTCGTTCCCATATTGATGGCTCTAAACATTTCTTTTCGCCAGAATCAGTTGTTATGACTCAAAGAATTCTTGGCTCTGATATTATGATGGTTTTAGACGAATGTGTGCCATATCCTTCAGACGAAAAATATACTGCAAAATCTATGGAACTTTCGCTCAAATGGGCTAAAGAGTCAAGAGATCATTTCAATAATACAAATCCTTTGTGGGGGCATCGCCAATTCCAATTTGGTATTGGGCAAGGCGGTATGTATTCAAATTTGCGAAAAGAATACGCCGAAAGAATGGTGGATATTGGTTTTGATGGCTATGCCATAGGTGGACTATCTGTAGGCGAACCTGCCGAATTAATGTATGAACTTTCGGATATTTCTACTGAAATTTTGCCAAAAGACAAACCAAGATACCTAATGGGAGTAGGTACACCCGAAAACATACTCGAATCGATTGAGCGCGGTATTGATATGTTCGATTGCGTTTTGCCCACTCGAAATGCTCGCAATGGTCAGCTTTTCACTACACGTGGCAAAATCAATATACGCAATTCCAAATATAAATTGTCAAAAGAAGTAATCGACGAAAATATTGATTGCTATGCCAGCCAAAACTTTACTCTTGGCTATCTACGTCATTTGTTTATTGCCAACGAAATTTTGGCACTTCAATTGGCAACTCAGCATAATATTGCATTCTATTTGTGGTTGGTCAAAACAGCCAGAGAAAAAATTGAAAAAAATCAGTTTTTGGAATGGAAAAAGAATTTTTTGGATTTTTATTTGTCGGAAAATGATTAATTTAGTGTTTTAATATTAACTTAAATTTATTGAGGAAAATAATGGCTGATTTATTAAATAGCATTTTTCTTATGGCTCCGGCTGGAGGCCAAGGTGGTGGTAGCAGTATGATTACTACCTTTATTATGTTTGGTGCTGTTATTCTTATTATGTATTTCATGATGATTCGCCCACAACAAAAAAGACAAAAAGAAATGCAAAATATGTTGAGCAACCTTCGCGAAGGCGACAAAGTTGTTCTAAATTCTGGTATGCATGGTACTATTACAAAAGTAGAAGAAAAAACTTTTATCATACAAATTGCAGACAATACAAAAGTTAAATTCGAAAAATCTGCTGTAGTTCAGAAAGTTTAACTTAAGATGAAATAAATTTTTAAATCTTTCATCTATAAGATGAAAGATTTATTTTTTTACTTTGAAATAATTTATTAGTTTAAGCTTTGATAATAATTATTCCTTCATTCGAATGAATGAGGGAATAAATTTTATTTTTAATAACAAATAATCCCTATTGGGTGTTGATCGGTTAATTTTATGCTTAACACAATAGAAGAAGCTCTCCGAGATTTAGTATCCGGAAAGATGATTATTGTAATGGATGATGAAGATCGCGAAAACGAAGGCGATCTTATTGCTGCTTCGGAGCTATGTACACCCGAAACAATCAACTTTATGTCTTCTAAGGCTAAAGGTCTTATTTGCGTTTCCATAACCGAACAAAGAGCAAGAGAACTCGAGCTCGACGTAATGGTTAGAGATAATTCTGCTTTGCACGATACTAAATTTACTGTTTCTGTCGATTATGCCCATGGCACTTCGACAGGTATTTCCGCTTATGATAGAGCTGCTACTTGCCGAGCACTTGCAAGTTCTGATACAAAACCGTCCGATCTTGCTCGTCCTGGTCATGTGTTCCCTCTCATTGCCGTAAAAGAAGGTGTTTTGCGCCGTGCCGGACATACTGAAGCTACTGTCGATTTGATGAGACTTGCCGGGCTAAAACCTTCGGGCGTGCTATGCGAAATCATTAACGAAGACGGTACAATGGCTCGTATGCCCGAATTATTGGAATTTGCAAAAGTTCACGATTTAAAAATTATTACTGTTAAAGATTTAATCGCTTATAGATTAAAATCCGAGTCTTTGGTAAGTTGTGTTGCCAAAGCTAAGCTTCCGACCGAGTATGGCAATTTCGAAATGATGGTTTTTGAAAATGTTGTCGATGGCAAAGAGCATGTTGCGTTAGTCAAAGGCAATTGGGAAGAAAACGAAGCCGTTGCTGTCAGAGTTCATTCAGAATGCCTCACTGGCGATGTGTTTGGATCTCTCAGATGCGATTGCGGTCCTCAACTTCAAACTGCTATGCAGCTCATCGAAAAAATTGGTAAGGGCGTTATTTTATATATGCGCCAAGAAGGTAGAGGCATCGGATTGGTAAACAAAGTCAAAGCTTATGCTTTGCAGGAAATGGGCTATGATACTATCGAAGCCAATGTTGAACTTGGTTTTAGCCCTGATGCTCGCGACTATGGTATTGGTGCCCAGATTCTTAGCAATTTAGGTATTAAAAAAATGAAACTTATTACTAACAATCCCAAAAAACGTGTTGGTATCGAGTCCTATGGTTTAGAAGTTGTAGAGCTTCTTCCAAACGAAATCGAACCTAATCCAAACAACTTAAATTATTTGGAAACTAAGAAATACAAAATGGGGCATTTGTTGCATAATATTTAATTGGATTTATTTAATTGCTTTTATATAATCAGTTGTTTCGACTGATTATTGTGATTATTTTCACACTTAAATTTTGAATTAAAAATTTAACTATAAAATGGAGAACAGAAATGGCAGATGTTGTTTATTTAACAAAAGAAAGAATGAAGCAGATGGAAGAAGAGCTTCATGTACTTCAAACTAAAGGCAGAAAAGCTATTGCCGAAAAAATTGCCGATGCTCGTTCGCATGGCGATTTATCCGAAAATGCTGATTATGATGCTGCCAAAGAAGAACAAGGCCTTCTCGAACTTAAAATTGCTAATTTGAGCAAAATGCTTTCTAAAGCTCAAGTTATCAAACCTGAAGAATTCCCTTCAGACAAAGTTTACATTCTTTCGAAAGTTAAACTTAAAAATTTGGCTACTGGCGCTATCGTTGAATACAAAATGGTAAGTGCTGAAGAAGCGGATTTCGAACAAAACAAAATTGCTGTCACTTCCCCTCTCGGCAAATCTATTATGGGCAAGGTTGTCGGCGAAATTGCTGAAATTAAAGTACCTGCCGGTACTACTCAACTCGAAGTGCTCGAGATATCCAAAATGGATTAAAATTTATTTTTTTCTAATCCCTATATATGCTTTTGGCTATATAGGGATTTTTTTATGTCATATTGCTTAATTCGTTTTTATTATTAATACTTATTTGTTATTTTTAAATATTATTTGTTGTTTTTTTTAAGCAAATGAAAAATTTAAAATTTTTGGGGATACTTTTATCCATTCTGTTTGCACAGTTTTCGGCTTGGTCGCAAATCAGAGTAGGCGATGTTTTTATCGAAAGAAAAGAAATTTTTGAAAAATCTGACAAAGATTGGTTCTTTGCCGCTCCTTTGCTTAATTATTTGCATACCAATACTTTCGAATATGTTATTAATGATGAATTACTTTTCGAAAAGGGCAACCTTATCGAAGATGATTATCTTTATGAAACAGAACGAAACTTGCGAGCTAAAGGGCTTTTTAATTCTGTAAGAATTGAATTGGATTCCATTAGAGATGATACTTATAATGTCTATATAATTACTAAAGATCGCTGGTCCACTTATCCTTCGCTTCTGTTTGGTTCGGGTGGCGGGCAGACTAATTATGGTGGAAGATTCGAAGAGTTTAATCTCTTTGGTACAGGCACTTATGTTTCGCTAGAAGCATTGCATCGTAACGAAAACAATACCGGATGGCAGGGATTTGCTCAAATTAAGCAATCAAGATTATTTAGATCTGATTTTGCACTCGATGCTTCTGTCTTAGCTAATAAATATAGAACTGAACAAATTATTGATTTTTCTAATCCTTACAGAACTCTCGAAACAAATTATTCTTATGGTTTTATTGCCCAAAATAAATTTGGATCTGACTTCTTGTTTCGCAACTCAGATACTACCCGGTTTATGGATTTCCATGATCGAAAAGCAAATCTATTCTTCTCAAAGGCTTGGTCTAGAAAAGATAGAGTTTTTATGACAATTTGGACAGAATGGCAAGATGTGGAACGTGGTGATAAACTCTATCGTCAGGCTTTCGATAATTCCGGCAAATTATTCTTAGCATTTTCTTCTGTTGCACAAGATTTCTACTCTATCGAAAAAGTTAATACTTATGATCCTGAAGATTTAGTTATTGGTGGCTGGGGCTCTGCTATACTTGGAAAAGTATTTCCAATTGGGAGTAGAGGCGAAGGTTTCTATTACGTTGCTGGCCAAGGTGAAAGATCTTACCTAAAAGATAATTTATATTTATTTGGTAGTATCACTGCTTCAAGTGGCTTCGTTCGTTCTAATGCTTTGTATACTTACCAAGATTTTACTGGGCTTGGATTTTATAAATTAACAAATTATTTAACTTTTACTGCTAGAATCAAACAACAAACCGTTTGGAATTGGTTTGCTCTTCGACAGCTAATTTTGGATAATGAATCTGGGCTTAGAGGCTACGACGTAAATAAAATGAGTGGCGACAATAGAATAATTAGCAATTGGGAATTGAGGTTTTTCCCTGATTTCAGACTGCTTTTCTTTAATATTTCGGCTGTTGCCTTCCATGATATTGGAGCGGTCTGGAGTCAAGATTTGAAGCTCTCTAAGGCTCAATTCAAAAATTCAAGCGGTCTGGGTATTAGATTTCATTTTACCAAATCTGCCAATCCTAAGCATATTTTTAGAATTGATTTTGCATATAATCACGAGCAAGGCAAGTTTGGTGGTATTATTTTTACTACTGAACAGATGTTTTCTGCATTTTCAAACCATGTATTCCGTCTTCCTAAAATTTTCGGAACGGATTTTGATTATGAATAATTATTATTAATTTTTTATTTTACATCAATGGGACTGAAACAAACCATATCAGCAATGCTAAGAAGAGCAGGTCTAATCAGACAAGCTGATAATGTTAGATACTTAGCTCATAAACTAAGAAAAATAAGCTCCAACCGAGCTTTTAAAAAAAATTCGATGGAAGTAATTCCACCTGATAGATTAATGTATGAAATTTTTGGTACTGTAGATTATAAAAATTATTTCGAATCGGGCGAAACTACTGCCAAGACTCTCATTAAAATTATTTCTGATTATGTAGATTTCGAAGAATCTACTATTTGCGAATGGGGCTGCGGCACTGGACGTGTTATATCACACTTCCCAAAATTTTTAGAAGATAAAGAAATTAGATACTACGCCTCAGATATTAACGAAAAAATGATTGATTGGTGCAGAGAACATATTGTAGATGTCGAATTTTACACCAATGGACTATATCCTCCTTTGGTCTATGACGACAACTCTATAGATGTTGTCTTTAGCACTTCTGTGTTTAATCATCTTTCAGACGAACAGCAATTCCGCTGGCTTAATGAGATATATAGGATTTTATCGCCTGCTGGAATTTTTATTTTCACTACTCAAGGCGATTTTCAAGCTAATAAAAAGCTTACTAAACAGGAACTGGATACTTATCAAGACAAGAATATTGTGATTAGAGGAAACACTTCTTTAGGTTCGCGTACCTATTCGATTTTCCAAGGAGAATTTTATACTCGGGATGTGCTACTTTCGGGCAGCAATATTATTGCACATCTGAAAGATATTGAATTTGGAGATAATGATATTCTGGACTTATGGATTATTAAAAAGTAAAAAAAAAGAGGCATTGCCTCTTTTTTTTTATAAACTAGGATACCAAATCAGACCTGCTCTTGGAATAGAAAAGAAAGTAGAGATTGTGGTCGGTTTGTTATAAAAATCCGGGTCCTTTTCTGGATTTCTTCTAGGATCAAAATCAAGTTTAGTATCTGATAGCA
>JAUQWR010000670.1 GCA_030835065.1 Candidatus Kapaibacterium sp. | reverse complement strand
AAAACTGACAGACTTCCCTAACGTTATACCGGACCATCCTCTTGCTGTTCAGATAGGCACAAATCTTTCCCTTCTGATGAAGAGCCCTAAAGGACACATGGGAATTGTGCTCAATGATATAGAAAAATTTTATACTTTAGGATTAGGGCTTACTCCAAATGCACCTTTATTCGACAATCCGCTTAGCAACTACTATCAAAAGGAATTTAATTTTGCCCATCTTGTTGCCCGCCAGTCAGAAATGTATGCTTTAGCAGTCAAAAATGCTTACGAATCCGGCAAAACCAAACTTAAAGTACAATATAGTGATGGATTAGCTGAAAAATTCCGTTTAATTTCTGCTTTAATTGCTGGTGGCTTGAAGTCAAACGTCTATTTTGTCAATGTTTCTAATTTTGATTCTCATGCACAACAAGCAAATCAAGATTATACAGGACAGCACGCAGTTTTGCTCAATCAAGTATCCAATGCGATAAGTCAGTTTTTAGATGATGCAGCTCAAATTGGATTTGCAGAAAGAATTGCTGGTTTCACTATGTCTGAATTTGGCAGAAGAGCATACGAAAATGGCTCCAGAGGCACTGATCATGGTGCTGGCTCAATGCAATTTGTATTTGGCGGTTCTGATAAATTTATTAAGGGCGGTTTATATTCTGAGCCTGGCAAACCAGATCTTTTCGATCTTGATGAATTTGGCAATATCAAGCACGATTATGATTTCCGACGCACTTATGTTGATTTTCTTGAAACTTGGCTGGGAGCCGAAAAAAAGGATATTGAAACAGTATTTGGCAAATATTACTTCCCATTGGAAGTATTAAAGCAAAGATCTAGTTCTGTCGATATGTCTCTTAAACCAATCGATGGAAAATATTTAATTGTTACTCCAAATCCAAGTAATTCCAAATCTAACGCAAAGTTTGAACTCAGAGACAGCGCAATAGTGAAACTCGAAGTATTTTCTCTGGCAGGAGAATTAAAATCATCAACAAAATACACTTTAGATGCTGGTATATACAATTTTAATCTTGGTGAATTCCATTCAGGTACTTATATTTGCTCATTAACAATTAATGGAGTTAGATACTTTGAAAAATTTGTCGTTTCGAAATAGTTTTGTGATTGTGGGCTGCTTATTAGTTGCTTCAATAATTTCCTCATGCAGCAGCAAAGAGATTATTTCTCAGAAAGATTGCGTGCCAAACAAGCAAACTTTTACTGCTCAGATCAAAGAAATATTTAACTATGGCGGATTCGATTTGGTACAAATGGATACTCTCAAAGGTGAAATGATCGGACAAAAAATGATTTCAATACAAGGTGGTAAAGAAAAAGTTACCCGTTCACTTCAACTTGTCGTTAATTATTTAGATGAAACAAAAGAAGTACAGATTAGCCCAAGAATTAAAATTGAAGACGATGGAGATATTGATTATGAGAACACAAAACTAAACGAATTAGAAAAATTCCGTGAAGAAACTAATTTGATTATTGATAGAATCAAGAATATTTGCAAACCCGGAATTTTTCCTAATCGTCCATAATTATTTTCTTAGCCATTGCTGCAACTTTGCAGATTGCTCTTGCGGGCTAAGCTCCGAATTATCATACAAGCCTTTTGCCAGTCTTTGGCGAAAGGCTTCGTATATACTTACTGCACATGCTACTGATATGTTTAAACTTTGAATCATTCCAACCTGAGGAATTAAAAAATTCCCGTCTGCCAATTCCAATGCTTCTTGGGATACTCCAGCATGTTCGTTTCCAAATACTAATGCTATCGGGTTTGCCAAATCTAAATCATATAAAGAAACTGCATTGCTGGACATGTGGGTTGTATATATTTTTTTACCGCTCGACCTCACATAATCGAAACATTCCTTCACGTTATCGAAATATTTAGTTTCTACCCATTTTTTTGCACTGGCAGAGCTGGATTCATATAGAGGCATAGCTTGTCCACCATGATAGACCAAACATACTTCAAGAATGCCCACTGCATCGCAAGATCGGATTACTGCAGATAAATTATGCGGATCATTAACATTTTCGGCAATTATCGTTAATGATTTCTGCCTCTTGCCTATCACATTGCTAAACTTTTCAATTCTTCGCTCTGTCCCTAAAAATTCTAATGGGATATCGCCTTTAAAATTCTTGATCTGACTCATTTATTTTTACTGCTACAGTTTTTGACACACCAAATTCTTGTTGAGTTACCCCATACAAAGTATCAGCCGCAGCCATTGTCTTTTTGTTATGGGTTACTATTAGAAACTGAGTTTCCTTGCTAAATTCTTTAATAAGATTGACAAACTTGCCGATATTTGCATCATCTAGCGGAGCATCAACCTCGTCGAGAATACAGAAAGGACTTGGTTTTACCAAGTAAATAGCAAAAAGAAGTGCTATCGCAGTCAAAGTTTTCTCTCCACCTGAGAGCTGTTCGATTGTGTTTGGGCGTTTGTTAGGAGGTTTTGCCATAATTTCTATATCAGTCTCCAATAGATTGTCATAATCTATCTTCAATTCGGCTTCGCCATCTTCACCAAATAGAGTCCCAAACAGCTTCTTGAAGTTACTATGTATTTGCTCAAAAGTGTCTTTAAAATTCTTTTCAGCAGTCTGATTGATTTCTTCGATTGTTTCTTTCAATGTCTTTTCGGATTCTATCAAATCTGCAACCTGCGCTTCGTAGAAATTCAGCCTTTCGCTTTCTTTTTCGAATTCTTCGAGAGCAGCAAAGTTTACATTCCCCAATCCGGCAAGCTTAGATTTCAAATCATGTAGTGTAGCTTTGGCTTCTTCGACAGAAAAATGCTCAATCGGCTCTAACTCCTTAGTTTCTATATCAGACTCATACTCTTCCAAAAATCTTTCGGCAATAGCATTCAAATGTGCAGATTGCTCGCTATGCTTAAGTTCTTTTTCATGAATTGATTCTTTCAATTTATCATAAATCTTACGATTATGATTCATACTATCAGAATACTGAGTAAGCTGCTCACTCAATGAATTTTTTTCTTGATTTAAATAATCGCGTTTTACCTTAATTTCTTCGATGTCACGCTCAAGATTGATCAATTCTTCTGTCAAGACTTCTAATTTTGTAGTCAGATCTTCATGTGTTCGCTCGTTCAGACTCAATTCATCATTCTTTTGTCTGATGGTTCTTTCAGCATTTGATATATTATTTTCGAGACGTTTAAATTCATTTTGAGTAGAATTATATTCAGTGCGTAGCTGTACAAGCTTAATTTCTGAGCTTCTTAGTTTTTCGTCCCACTCTGATAATTGTTTTTCGGCAGCATTCAAATCATTAAGCTTTACTTTATATTCTTCTTTGGCAGTAGCTAATACTAGCTCCGCCTCAGAAGCTTCAGACTTAATATTTTCAATTTCTTTTTCTATCTCCGAAATTTCGTCTGCATAACGCAAATTGGTTTCTTCAATAAGGTCAAGAGATTGATTTAAAGATTGCTTTTTCAATTCCAACTGAGCAATAGTCTGATTAAATTGCTTAATATCGTTTTCAGCTTTTCTTATATCAGCGCTTAGTTCTTGAATATTAATCAAAGAATATTCTTCTTTAAGAGACTTGTGCTTAAGCTCTAAATCTTCAATTTCAATCTTAATAGCCGAAATTTCATCGCTTAGTTGTTTAATTCTTTCTTTTTTACCTACTCGGCTCACTTCAGCTTTATTGATAGAGCCACCCCTAGCCAATCCCGAAGCAGCAAAATACTCGCCATCCAGACTGACAGCAGCATCTACATTAGGATTTTTTAATACTCTCAGTGCAGTTTCTCTATCTTCTACAATTAATGTATTGGGAAACAAAGCACGCAAAGAATTTCTGAGAATATCATCAACTCTAACAAGTTCAGACATCCAACCTTCCACAGAATCTTCCTGAATTGGAGATGGCGCCTCAAATTCTCTAACACTATCTTTGCATATAAACGCAGCTTTGCCTTTGTTGGATTTCTTCAAAATTTCTATTGCCTGATAGGCAGATTCCTTATTATCAACAATAAAATAATCTTCGGCATGAGCAAGTGCAGCAGCTACTGCAAGTCGAATTTTTTCGTCTGCTCCAACCATTTCTGCCAAAAGATTTTTCTCGCTGATAGAATTCCATTCATTGGACTTCAACAAAAATTTAGCAGTCTCATTAGTATCAATCAAACTATTCAAAAATTCAAGTTGAGCATTTTTATTACTCAATAAATTTCTTTTATCATTAATAACAAGTCTGATTTCATCCATTTCGCTTTGCAAAGAAGCTTGTCTGGCTCTTTCTGTTTCCAATCTTTGTTCAGCTTCTTTCAAATTCTCATCAAGCTCATCTTTTTTTGGACCGGAATTTTCAATTTCCTCATCAATTTCATCAATCTGAGATTGCACTTTAGTAGTTTCTTCAGCCTGGCGTTGCAATCTATTTTCCAGATTTTCTTTCTTTTCTTGATTCTTCTTAATATTGAAGCTCAAAGTATTAATAGAATTTTGGAGAGAAAACACTCTTTCGTTAGCCGAGCCCGAAGACTCACGCGAAGATTGAACATTACGATGAGCTTCGTCGCGCGAAGTTTTGACCATATCAAATTCAGATTCGATCGAAGTTTTTTCCGCTACGATAGTTTCGAGATTAGTTCTAACTTCTTCAAGATTCTTTTCAGTCCTTTCCAAATAAGCTTTAGAATCATCGATTTCTTTATTAATTCTTTCGTTTGCAGCACCCAAACCCGATAATTTTTCGTTCGAAACAGCGATTTCACGTTTAGCATCAGCAATACGCGAGCTCATAGCGCTTTCGGTTTCGCGGGCAGTCAAATATTCAGAATCCAGCTTATGGTGCTCAATTTTGAGTGCATTAAGTTTATTTTCGATATCGCTAAGTTCGAATTCGAATTTAATTTTATCGCCACTCAAAGCTTTAATTTCGTCGTGAAGTAGCACAGCGCCTTTTTTGATTTCAGAATATTGAGTATGCAAAAGTCTTATTTCAAGTTCTTTGTATTCACTCATCAAAGTGTTATATCTTTTTGTCTTAGCAGCTTGGCGAGACAAAGAATTGACGTTTTTGCGCACTTCTTCAAGAATATCATTGACTCTATTCAAGTCCGACTGAACATTTTCTAGTTTACGGCTGGCTTCTTTTCTGCGAAGTTTATACTTTTTAATACCTGCAGCTTCTTCAAAAAGGGCTCTTCTCTCTTCGGCTCTACCACTAAGAATAGCCTCAACCATTTTCAATTCAATTACAGAATATGAATCAGGTCCTAACCCGGTATCCATAAATAAATCGACAATATCACGAAGCCTGCATTTGGCTTTGTTCATCAAATATTCGCTTTCGCCCGACCTGAACAATCGCCTGGTTATTGTTACTTCCGAATATTCAGTTGGTAAAATATTTTTACTATTTTCAATAGTTAAAGTCACTTCAGCCATACTCAATGGCTTGCGATTTTTAGTACCATTAAAAATCACATTTTCCATCAAGTCAGATCTCAAAACCGATGTCTTTTGTTCACCCAGCACCCATCGAATAGCATCGACAATATTGGACTTGCCGCAGCCGTTTGGTCCGACTACCGCCGAAATTCCCGGATTAAATCTCAAGTTCGTTTTTTGAGCAAAGGACTTAAAACCAACTATTTCAAGTTTTGATAAATACATAATTTATATTTTAAACTAACCAAATTCTAATTCAACATTTCACTTATTATAGAACAGCAAAGATACGTAAATTTTTGCTTTTTTTAAAGTATCGCCAAAAAACTCTAAACTGTTTGGATTAATAATATTTTTTTGCAATTTTGCATAAATGAATTTTTATTAAAAGAGGAAAAAATGATTCTTAATAAAGAAATTGCATCCAATATTGATGCTTCCAATATGTTCGATATTTTGCTAAATTTTCCAAAGCAAATCGAGCATGCAATAGAAATAGGCAAGAATGCACCTACATTAGATTCAAATAAAGGCATTCCAAACAAGTTCATGATTTTGGGTATGGGCGGATCTGCTATTGGTGGCGATACTCTTCGCGCTTATTCGCAGGCTACTCAAGGTGCAGATCATTTAAACATTAATGTGAGCCGCAACTATTCCATCCCTAAGTTTGTTGATAAAGATTTTTGCGTTATTGCCAGCTCTTACTCAGGCGGCACTGAAGAAACTCTTTCGGCTTTTGCTCAAGCGCAAACTCAAACTGACAAACTTTTAGCTATAAGCTCGGGCGGCAAACTCAGCCAAATTGCAGAATCTTCTGATATTCCTTTAATCAAGATTCCTGGCGGCATGATGCCTAGATGTGCAGTTGCTTATTCATTTTTCCCTCTATTGTTCCAATTGATAAGAATTGGTGCATACAAACAAAGTGCAATTGACGAAACTTTGGCTGCAATCGAAGAGTTATTGCCATTTCTAAAAAAACGTTCCGAAGAGCTTGCAATTATCGACGACAATAATCCGGCGATTCAAATTGCTCAAAAATTAGTAGGCTCTGCTGCTGTCGTTTATTCAGCCTGCGAAAGATTAGACACTGTAAATCTTCGTTGGAGAGGACAAATCCAAGAAAATGCAAAACAACTCGCATTTGGTGCTCTTCTACCTGAAATGAACCACAACGAAATCAATTCTTGGAGCTTCCCTCAGGATATGCTCGACAAGTTTGTTGTCATTATGCTCAAAGATATTGATGATAATCCACGCACCAAGATTAGATTTGAAGCTATTGAAGAAATTCTCAAACCAATAGTTAAAGACATTATTAATATTGAATCCGATTCCAAATATCTTTTAACTAGAATATTTGATTTGATTTATTTAGCTGATTGGGTTAGCTATTACCTATCATTGCTCAATGGTACTGATCCTACTCCTATTCCATTAATCAGCAAACTCAAAGATATTTTGGCTGCAAAATAAATAAAAAAATCGGGGTTTAAGCCCCGATTTTTTGTTTAATCACATGTCTTAGCTACTTCGACGGTTATTCTTCTATTCTGTTTCCTGATATTCTCCAAATCTTCTTTTTTCATAGCTTTTAATTCTTTGCCAACCGGTTCTTTTATTTTTGGTTTAGACGAACCATATCCAATGGCTGCACCAATTTTTTCAGGTTTCACACCTTGCTCAATCAGCCATTGTTTCACTTTTTTAGCTCTCAGATCCGAAAGCTCTTGGTTTCTCTTTTTATTGCCTTCTTCGGAAGCATGCCCTTCAATCTTGATTTGAAGTCCTTCGCATTGATTTACATATTCCAATAGTTTATTCAAATTGCGTACAGTAGCCGGATTGTCGAAATCGAACTTATCAGTATTGACCACAAAAAGAATATCCGGGAAATCAGTTTTTGTTCCGATTTTTGGAGGTTCAGGGCATCCGTTTTTACCTTTTTCTGTGCTAACCACACCAGCAATAAGCGGGCAATCATCTTCGCCGTCTAGCACTGTGTCGGCATCAGAATCAGGATTATTAGGATCTGTATTAGTTTTGTTTATTTCAGTTCCATCATCAAGCTTATCGCCATCAGTATCAGCCAAAATTGGGTTAGTTTTATATTTAGAAACTTCATCAAAGTCATTGATCAAATCTTTATCAGTATCCATAAGCAAAGGATTAGTCTTATATTTCAGAACTTCATCACCATCATTAAGTCCTTCTTTGTCAGTATCCATTGCCAAAGGATTGGTTTTATACTTATTGATTTCGTCACCATCATTAAGAACATCACGATCTGAATCTGCCATAATAGGATTAGTGTTATACTTTTTAACTTCGTCGCCATCATTCAAGCCATCGCTATCAGAATCGGCAGAGAGAGGATTGCTCTTATAATTAGAGATTTCTTCGCCATCTAAAAGCATATCAGAATCAGAATCAGGATTATTTGCATCAGTTTTATAAGTTTTGATTTCCAATCCATCATTAAGACCATCATTATCAGTATCAGCAACTAAAGGATTTGTCTTGTGAGTAAGCACTTCTTCACCATCATTAAGACCATCGGCATCTGTATCGATAGCTTTGGGATTGGTAGAATACTTCAAAACTTCATCGCCATCAATAAGCCCATCATCATCTGTATCCTTATTAAGAGGATCAGTATTATAGGTATTAATTTCTTCGCCATCCAGCAATCTATCTCCATCGGTATCCGCAAGAGTAGGATTAGTCTTGCGTGCTATTTCTTCGCCATCATTTAATTTGTCTGAGTCAGAATCAGCTTTGATAGGTGAAGTTTTATGAGTATATATTTCGTCATAATCCAACAGATTATCGCCATCAGTATCAGGTTTAAGAGGATTAGTATAGAAAAACATAACTTCTTCGCCATCGTTTAGCCCATCGCCATCAGTATCGGGATTTTTAGGATCACTACCAATTTCGCGTTCAAAATTATTAGTCAATCCATCCTTATCATAATCAGCATCACCCAAAATATAATAAGAGAGCCCAATACCAAAAGTCATAAAAGCATCATTATCCGATCCATTTCTCTTGAAATCATCGAGATAATCAGTACCTGTAAATCTGAAAGTGCCTCTACCATTAAATGTCAAGTCGTCAGTAATATAAGCTTCGAAACCAATACCAACAGGAATAATCAGCTTCTGTTTGTCATATTTCTTATTTAAATTATTTGGAAGGCTTCCACCACCGCCAGTTTCACCTGCTTTAGGTTCCCAATTCATAAGTCCTACACCTGCAAAAGCATATGGCACAAAAGACTGAGTTGGGAAGAAATTGAAGGACAAGAAAGCTTCGTATGTATTTATTCTAACGGCGTTTTTATCCTCAATTATTGGCTTGCCTTGATAGCTATTAGGATATTCCTGTCCTTTTTTGGCATTGGCACCAAAGTATTCCGGATATTTTTTCAATACAACATCGTCAGTCTTAAACCTCATCTGAGCTAATCCAGCGCTTGTATGCAAAGATAAATACGGCAAAATATTATATCTAAGATACAAGTCGCCTGCCCACCAAAATTGGTTATCAGTAAACTCGCCCCAATACTTGACACCACCCAAATTAATTCCAAAAGACAATCTTCCGTCTTCGCTTTGCGCGTGCAATATATTGATAGTAAAGGCAGTTAAGATTATCAATAGGGACAATTTTTTGGCGATTTTCATTAGTTCTCCGATTTTTTTATTTTAAAATTATTATTCTTAATCTTTTTGAAATATTTGTTCAATCAAAACAATCTAAACGTGATCTAATTTTAATTATTTTGATTTTTACCTTTCTATCCATTATAAAAAAAAACATTTGCATCTTGAAAAAAAATATATTAATTTTCATTTCGTTATTTGTCGAAATATTATTTGAAAATTATGAATGAATTTGCTAAAATATTTAAAGCATTATCAGATGCAAATCGATTGAGAATACTCAAAATCCTTGAGCGAAAATCATTATGTGTTTGCGAAATCACAAACATTCTCGGTTTGTCTGCATCCACTGTATCGGCTCATTTATCAGTACTTAAGGAAGTCGGATTTATTCACGATTCAAAAGACGGCAAATGGGTTAACTATTCAATTTCAAAATTTTCGAATGATATTATTGTCAATCAGATTTTAGCAATGTTTCCTTTGTGGATGAATGAAAACGATCAAATCAGAGAAGACAGAATTAAAGCTGAATTGGCTAATCGCATTGAATTATGCAATATTAACATTAATTCGACAGGTGACTAATTGAAAAGAATACTCGTATTATGCACTGGCAATTCCTGCCGCAGCCAAATGGCTGAAGGCTTGTTAAAAAGCTTTTCCGATGATTTGGAAGTTTACTCTGCAGGAGTCAATCCTGCTTCAAGAGTACAGCCTCAATCAATTGTTGTTATGAACGAAATTGGAATCGACATTAGTTCAAACGTTCCAAAACATAGCGATTCTTTC